>JAFGBL010000201.1 GCA_016933115.1 Bacteroidales bacterium
CTATATAAAAAGCGATATTAACGATATGGAAATATTTTTCGGGAATCCGGAAATTAAACCAACTCTGGCAAACAATTTCGATCTTCTTGGTGAATATTATTTGGGATCAACAGGTTTGATATCAGCTGGAATTTTTTTGAAAAACATCCGTGATTTTGAAGTGCGGATAATCGATGTTTTACCCTGGGAGGAGGTTTCTCCATATTTACCAACACCTGAACAGATTAATGCCCGAACGGACAATACAGATGCCCAAAAAGCCGACTACATTACACGATACAATAAGGCAAAAGGAAGAGACTTTGAAAGCTTTACGCCAGGAAATGGCGGAAATGCAAATCTTTATGGCGTTGAAGTAGCATTTCAAAGAAAGCTCGATTTTTTTCCGGGTATGCTTCGAAACTTCAGTATTTATGCCAATTTCACCCACAATTGGGTCGATAACAATGACAATGAATACAAATTGTCAGGCACAGCCGAGGATATATTAAACACCTCTTTGGCATATGATAACAAACGATTCAGCGCCCGTTTATCGTATAACTACACTTCCGATTTTTTAACAAGCAACGGGCAAACCGAACAGTATGATGTATTTTATGATAAAGTCTCGTACCTCGATGCCAACATCGATATTTTTATCACAAAAAAGCTGGTACTTTTTGCCTCGGCTAATAATTTGCTGAATGAAGTTCAGCGTACTTACCAGTGGAAACCGGAATACACGTATTCGTCGCTTGAAAACGGAACCAGGGTGCAGGCTGGACTAAAGTTTAATATTTATTAATAGCTGCTGAACTCAAAAGCGTGAGATCAAAAATCAACCATCATCATTTAAGAGATGGTTGATTTTGATTATTTTAGAGCACCACATCTGGAAAATATTTAATGAAATGAGCATGAGCAATTAATCACACCGAAAAAGTACTTTTAAACTCATGCAAATACTTTGTCTGAAGGACAGACAGGCATAGATTACCTTTACAAAGAAACACTTCCAGGAATATGAAAAAAAATTTATTGTCTATACTGATTTTGGTTTTTATGGCAAACATTCAAATCTGTTTTGCCATTGGCTCTTTGCAGAAAAACAAAAAGGGGCAAATTATCCGGATTCCAGCTGACTTTCCATCAATTACCCAGGCGGTAACACATGCCCGGGATGGCGATTTCATCCTGCTGGCCCCTGGCAACTATAATGAAAACGAGATATCAATCGACAAACGGATTGTGATTTCTTCTGAATGGAAGCAGGATGGGGATGCGTCGAAAATTGAAAATACAATTATAGATGCCGGGGATAAAATTCTTTTCAACATTCAATCGGATGGTGTTGAAATCAGTGGCCTGAAAATCATAAATGGCGACCATCCTCTCAATATTGAATCCAATGTTATCATTGCGCACAATCATTTTGTGAATAATAAAGATGCCATCAGTTTTGAGGGCTCAGGCGGAGGATATGCGGGATATAATACCATTGAAAACGACAGGGACGACGGAATTGACCTCGACATCAGAAAGGGTGGTAAACACCAAGGTACTGACATTACGGTTGAGTACAATACAATTTTTAACAGCAACGATGATGGAATAGAAATACGGTTGTATGATTATCCAGGTCAGAATATCAGGTACACGATCCGCAACAATACGATTTCCGGAAGCATTAATGCTGGAATTCAGCTAATATCGTACGATATATTTACGGCGAAAGAATTTCACATTCACCACAACATAATAAAGGAATGTAAAGTTGGACTTGGATGTATGGATGGAACCAATACCAGGGAAGATTTGGAAGGGGCTTCAACCCTGGATGAAAAGATATATTTCTATAACAATACCCTTACCGGAAACCAGCTGGGTGCTACGGGTGGAAATTCTGTTTACGCACTGAACAATGTGGTAAAAAATAACATTTTAGGTGGTTTTAAGCGATTTGGCAAAAATTCAGCGATTGTTAACAATTTGTTTTATCAAAACGGAAACAATGATTTTCAGGAGGTAAACGAACAGGTAATTCAGCATTCAAATCGATTTGGCGAATGGCCTTTGCTCTGTGAAAAAACCTTTGCGCCCCTTGCTGACAGTCCTTGTATTGATGCCGGCAAAAAACAATTAAATATAAACGGCAAACGCGTTTTGAAAATTTCAGGTAAAGCTTTTCTTGGAAATAAACCCGATTTGGGTGCTGTTGAATATAATTAACAAAACAATAGTAGGATGAAAAACTTAATAGTACTGGCTCTGGTCATTTTTAATTTCCCGGGATTATTTGCCCAGGATATTCATTATACCAATTTTGAACCTACCGTATTTCCCGATCGGATAATGATATCGGTTTCGGGCAATCCGGCAACATCCCGCGCCATTTCATGGCGCACTGTTTTTGAAGTTACCGGCAGTATAGGTGAAATTGCTGTTCTTGATCCCTCACCCGTTTTTGAAAATAAAGTTGTAACTATTATTGGTACGCATTCCCCATGGGAAGAAGGCTCCCGAAAAGCTGGCGAACATATCAAAAACTCCGTTACGGCCCTGGTTGAAACACACCCGGTGAACCAAAAGAAAAATATAGATTCAGCCGACGATCCTGCAATCTGGATACACCCACTGTTTCCTGAAAAAACGGTCATCTTTGGTACCGACAAAAAAGGAGGAATGGTTGCCTATAACCTTAAAGGTGAAGAACTGAACTATTTCCCGACCGGCAACATGAACAACTGCGATTTACGTTACAACGTTAAACTGAACGCCGATTCCCTTGATGTACTGGCAGCCAGCAACCGTAGCAGTCACTCACTTTCACTCTTCAGAATTACGGCAAATGGAATACTCGATTCTGTTCATCCGCGAATCATCACCTCACATATGCTCGATGAAGTTTACGGTCTCTGCATGTATCAAAGCCGGCTGACTCAAAAAACCTATGTTTTCATAAACAGTAAGGCAGGCGAAGTGGAACAATGGGAACTGTTTGGTGTGCAAAATAGCCTGGATGCACGTCTTGTGCGTTCTTTTCAATTGAATTCCCAAACTGAAGGAATGGTGGCCGATGATGATATGGGTACCATTTACATTGGCAAAGAGGCAGCCGGTATCTGGAAATTCGATGCCGAACCTGAAGGCTCAACTATTGGTGTTTTTATTGAAAACAGCTCAGAACAAAACCCAAACATAAAATACGATATTGAGGGACTGGCAATATACGACAGCGGTAACGGAGAAGGTTTCCTGGTGGCCTCATCACAGGGCAATTATTCCTATGCAGTTTTCGAGCGCCAGAAGAATAACAAATACCTGGGTAGCTTTCGAATAACTGATGGGGAGATTGACGGGACAGAGGAAACCGACGGAATTGAAATTACAAGTATTCCGCTCCCAGGATTTCCAAAAGGGATTCTTGCAGTTCAGGATGGCTACAATTATGACGGCCGCAAAAAGAAGAGCCAGAATTTCAAGTTGATTTCATGGGAAGATGTTGAAGTATTTTTTAAGTAAGCCCTGATGAAAAACTCATATCCAGGTTTCAATTTCTGGCCGTCAGGGGAACCCCGGTATATAAGTATGAGCGTTATATGAAAAAATCATGTAACGCTTTTTCTATAATGAAGCATCATGCTTAAAAGTATTGGGAATGCAACTCCTTCATACACAATAGCCAACACTAAGATGTTAATATTTGTGGATCCAAACTTCCAGTTGGTTCTGTCCATTGCCAGACGATATGGTGGTTTATGCGGAAGCATGGCAAAAATAAAGCGTGCAATAAGATCTGTGTCCAGCACATATTCGGTGAAGTCCCGGGTGACATAATTATCCATTAGATCAGGATTATTATTCTCCACATCTAATGCTTCAAAAAAACCTTCTACAGTATTAATTACATCTGATTCAGAAATCATCTCTTGTCGTGGGGCGCATCCTGAAGCAATTAGAATGAGAAATACCGTAATTTTTTCATGGTGATCATAAAACTCAGGAATGTAGCTGTAATATGATCGTTTCATTATTGAATAATTATCAGAAGGTTGATTCTGCC
>JAFGBL010000202.1 GCA_016933115.1 Bacteroidales bacterium
CGCGCGGAAGCGCAAGGGAATTAAAAGTTGAGAAAGATATTGAAATCCAGTAGATTATACCTATCAGTTTTTAAAAACCTGTTAGGTCTTTTATGAAATACCACAAGTTATAAATAAAAAAAAAGGAGGGTGTCAACAACACCCCCCTTTTAATATTAATGCTTTTTTATTTTTAATAATATCCTTCGTTCTGGTATGCTTTTTTTGCTTGCGGGGTTAAAGGATCCCCACCAGACTTAATTGCATCTAAATGATCTTCAGGAAATGGCCGTACCCTATGAAACTTTTGAAGTGATTTTGCATTTTTTGCATCATTGTTAAATTCACCAGCCCTGTCAATCAAAGTGCCTGTACGCACCAGATCTTCCCAGCGGACCTGCTCACCCAGCATTTCCCGGCACCTCTCGTTTAATATAAAGGCAATAAAACGTTCTTCATCAGTATCCACACCAGCCGGATAAGTAGCCAATTCATCAGCATCAGTATTCCAGTACCCATCAGTGATCCTCATATTTGTTTTAGTACTGGCGGTTAAATTAGCTGCTGACCCTCCATCATATTGCATCCAGAAGTTTGTCTTCACTTCACCATCTGCATATCCGGCACGTTCCCTCACGTAGTTGATAAACTCAACTGCTTTAGCATAGTTTTTTAGCCTCCCATATGCTTCAGCAGCAATCAGGTATGATTCTCCAAGGCGCGCAATAAATAAATCCCTTGATCCCACGTGCGAGTCATAACCATCTGGTTTGTTTCTGTCCCAATATTTGATGAGGGAAGGTGCATGGTCCCTGGTCCATGAATTTGTCCTGATGTTGCTAGCACCAACAACAAAATTACCACTACTTTCCCAATTCAGTTCATCATCTTCCCTGTCATAGGTTAATAATTCTGTAGGATTACCAGATGCATCGGTAGCCCAGTAATAACGTGCAAATATCAAGTAACCTGCTGCAACCATTTGCCGGTCGGTTAAAGTAGTGTTTTCATCATTTAAAAGGAATACCAGTGCAGTATCGCCAACATTAACATATTCTCCATCTGCAGCAGTGGCAGAAGTAAATTTCATATCACCTGGCCGTATAGTATCTCCATCTTTAATAGCCCAGCTTCCATCTGGAGCTGAGTTACCAAATTCAAAGGCAAATGCTATTTCTTCCTGTGTCCAAACAGGTATATTTGCAGCGTCAGTTACTGTTGAATAATATACTTCCAGAAGGCTTTTACGTAAACGGGAATCATTTAGCCGATCATGAATATTAATTGCATAGTCAGTTATCATCATTCTCCGGAACGGACGGCCATATTCAATATTTCTAATAACTCCAAAACCGGTTGGATAATCATATCTCTGAAACCAATATTCATGCATTGCATTTTTATAGGCTGAACCATTGCTTTCATTCAAACCCTGGTCATCACTAAACTGGGCAGAGAAGATCACTTCAGGATTGAATTCCTTTCCTTCTTTAAAAAGGTCCGCATAATCAGGTATAAGGGTATGGCGGCCGCCTGCATGTATTTCTTCAATCAAGGCAGCAGCTTTAGCCAGTTCTGCATCAGGGTCAGTGCAGCCGCGGTCGTATACCTCCGGGTCATCAGCAGGATCGGCAATATAGCTGGCCCGTGTTAGCAATACCTTGGCCCAGTAATGCCTTACAGCATCTTTAGTAACTTTGCCATATAAATCCTGGGTTTCAGGAATATTATTATACGACCATTCCAAATCTTCCAGTATTTTAGCATATACTTCCCTGGTTGGTACTCTTGGCCATTCTTCTCGTGCAGATCCGGTTGATTCCCAGGTAAACGGGATAGCCCCGAATTGCTGGACTAAAATAAAATATTGATATGCCCTTAAAAAGCGAACCTCAGCCAATGCTGTATTTCTGCCTTCCTCAGTTTTTAAATCCCCTTCAGCATTTTCTATATTGGGTATAAGCTCTATGGCAAGGTTACAGCGGTTAATGCCTTCATAAATTACAGCCCACCAGTCGCCTATATCACCATATTGCCCCTTTTCATGCCCATCCAATTCAGGTAAATAATCATTATATTCATCCCATCCATAAGGTGCGCCTTTACATTCATATCCTCGCATGTATTCATCTGTTCCCAGGTTGAACAGGCCATAACTCCATTCACCACCTGCTTTCAAACGAACGGAAGAATAGCAGGAATTGATCAGTTTTAGACATCCTTCTTCGGTTTGATATTCTCCGTAGCCAAGAACATGAACTTGCTCTTCTTTAAGAAATTCTTCACATCCCGTAATAAGTAGTGAAAAAATTGTGAGTAGTACTATAATATTTTTCATTTTTAAATTTTTTTTCATGGTTCAGGTTTTATTTATAATGCCAATTTAATGCCAAATGTAACTCCTTTAGAACTTATACCAGCCGGGGTACGTATGATGGTAGAATTTTGTGCTTCAGGGTCGAGGTAAGGATATTTAGTCAGTAATAAAGGATTGATCAACTGAACTGAAAATTTTAAACTTTCAATATTGGCCCTGCTCAGCAGTCTTTGCGGAACATTGTATGATAGGGTAATATTCCTTACTTTAAGGAAAGAAGCTTCACGAACATACATTGCAGTTTCGTAGGGATCCCTGCCATTGGTCGGTGCCGGGTGATCAGCATCGGCATTTTCTTCTTCAGTTGCCAAAGGTTTATAATAATTTACCTTGAATGGGGTAGCACCTGTAACTGACATTGGGAAATAATGGCCATCCCTGCTGTATATACTATGGCCAACCCTTGCAAAGATGAAAAAGGACAATTCAAAACCTTTATAGGAAAAATAATTCGTAAGGCCACAAGAAAATTTAGGAACATTATTTCCGGTTAGGGTAAGGTCATCAGCATTAATAGTATCGTTTCCGTCCACATCTTTCGGGCGTATCCTTCCAACTTCAAAACCATTGCTGCCATTGGTGTTGTAAAGGTTCATCAGGGCGCTGTCTTTGATCTGCCAGATGCCATCAAATTCATAGGTGCGCCATGATCCTATAGGTTCGCCAACATACCAGTTATTCACAATATCTTCCAAAACACCATCAGCCAGTTCCACAATTTCTTCCCTGTTTGCCATGAAGGTAAAATCGGTTTCCCAACGGAAATTTCCCCTATCCATATTAAAAGTGTTTAATGTAACTTCAACACCTTCATTTTTTGTTTTGCCAATATTTGACCTAATTGAAGTAGTACCGTTTACAGCGGGAATTCTTTTATCCAATAAAAGGTCGTGTGTATTGGCCCGGTAAAGTTCAACAGTACCTGCTATTTTGTTTTGAAATAACCCAAAATCAAGTCCAAGATTTATGGTGGCAGTTTTTTCCCAGCCTACTATCCTGGTTTGAAGTTTATCCGGAGCTAAGCCTTTTGCCGATACATCATCATTGGCTGAAGGGTCATAAAATACATACTGGGTTTCTTTAACTGTACCATTTGTTTCGTAAGGTGCAGTAGCTGACTGGCCAACTGTGCCTAAACCAAACCTTAGTTTTAACTGGCTTAAAAAATCGAGGTTCTGCATAAAACTTTCGTTATGTATTTTCCATGCCAGGGCAAATGACGGGAAGTAGTCGTAATTGTTGTCAACATAGAATACCGATGTGGCATCCCTTCGAATAGAAGCTGTTAACAAATATTTGTCCATTAAGCCGTAATTGACCCTTCCCATAAACGAAGCCAATTGTGTTTTTCTAAAAGGATCAGATGGAGCACCATAAGTAATATCTTCACCTGGAGTGGGAACTGATCTTAACCAGTACCAGAGAGCAGATGGATAAGGTAGGTTTTCTGCTTCGGCTTCCATCCTGTCCGATTTGTTTACTTCAAAACTTTGTAAAAAGGTAAGCCCTATATTGTGTATACCAATTTCTTTGTTGTAATATAAAAGGTTTTCAACCGAGTAGTAATAAGACTGGCCTTGTATCCACCTTGCCCAGCTTGTACTTGGAAAGATAGCCGATGACATTTCATCCCGGTAATCTCCTTCTGAATAATGCCTGAAATCCTGGCCTACATTAACCCGGTATTTGAAGGCATTGGTAAATGATATTTCGGCATAATATGATCCCATGTACCTGTAAACCCTGTCTTCCTGTACATTTAATTCTTCATCCCGTATAGGGTTTTTAAGGTTTTGATTACCAGTAGGAAGCATTTGAAAAACACCTGCTGTATCGTAAGGCGTTGTAATTGGTATTTGATATACAACCCCACTCAATAAACCTTCGCCGGGATCAGTGAGTTCTGAGTTAAAGGAGGCGCTTACTCCCACTTTTATCCATTTTGCTGGTTGTAAGTCAAGGTTTAACCGTGGACTGATTCGCTGGAAGTTTTCACCAACACCAAGGCCTTCCTGGTTGATATAACCTAAAGAAAAATAAGCGGTTATCCCTTCGCTGCCGCCGCTGAAGCTTATGTTATATTGTTGTAAAAGCGCGTTTTTGTTCAATCCTTCACTATACCAGTCGTAACTTCCTACATTTTCAGGATTGTATATAGGTACCGAATCTGGCACCACATCTATTACCTGGCCCCACCTGGCTTTTTCATCTTCAGTAACAGCCCGCTTTTTATATTGCCAAAGATTAGGATTAGCTCCAGGTTCTGCCAACCATTCATAACCTTTTTGAACATTTTGCCAGGCAGTTTCCCAGCCACCAACAATTTCGTAATCTTCCTCCGGATTTGGAAAAGGTGAAGCATACCGTCTGGGGCGTTGATTATTCCTTGCCATTTCCAGCCAATCGTCACCGGTCATTTTATCGAAATATCGAAGAGGATTATTCAAGGTAACAGAGCTCTCCACATTAACACTGAATTTTCCGCTTTTTCCCCTTTTGGTGGTGATAAGGATTACCCCGTTGGCTGCACGTGAACCATAAATGGCTGTGGCCGAGGCATCTTTCAGTATTTCAATGGATTCAATATCGCCGGGGTTAAAATCCTGGATACTACCGCTGATGGGTACACCATCAACAACATACAGCGGGTCGTTTGAAGCTTTTATTGACCGGTTGCCCCTTATCCTGATTTCAGGCCTGGAATTTAAACCGTATGATGTATTTACTACATCAACCCCTGCAGCACGCCCCTGTATGGCCTGGTTAATATTGGTTACCGGCATTTCAGCAATTTGTTCAGAAGAAACAGAGGTTAATGCGCCTGTAATATCACTCTTTTTAACTGTGCCGTAACCCACTACCACCACTTCTTCAAGACCTACCAAATCTTCAGCCATGGTTACATTTATGGTTGTTTGTTCGCCAACAGTTACTTCCTGGGTAAGGTACCCTATAAAAGAAAACAGAAGTACGGCATCTTTCGATACAACGGTAATTGTAAATTTGCCGTCTAAATCGGTTATGGTACCATTGGTAGTGCCTTTTTCCACCACGTTAACACCAGGCAAACTGCTGCCATCGCTGCCAGTTACGGTGCCTGTTACTTTAGCCGCCTGCTGTGATGAGTTTTTGTAAAGCAAATCATAATTGTTTGGAGAAAGTATTATTTGCTTATCCTTTATGATGTATTCAATATCTTGTTCTGCAAATAATTCATCCAAAATGTCAATGATCTTTTCATTTTTAAAATTGGCATTCACCTTTCGGGTTACATCAATCAGTTTGTTATTGTACAGGAAGTAGAATTCAGAGTTTTTTTCAATCTCCAACAATACCTGTTCAATGGTAGCCGATTTTAAATTTAATGAAAGCTCAGTGCTTTGCGAGTAGGAATCAATGGCGAATGCATTGCATACTGCCAAAATCCATAAAAAAACTGAAATTTTCATAATTAAAATTGTTTTTTTAAACCAGCTTTTATTGCCAGCCGGAAAAGCATTAATGAGTTTTTTTTTCATAGTTGTGTAAAGTTAATTGATTTATTGTTTTTTGCAATGGGTTTACATCCGAATAAATACATTTATCCATTATTGAACAAAGGAATAACTTCCAGTTGGTTGATAAATAATTAAGGATAAATTTTTGTTAAGTGAGTTAGTTCAGGTTTTTTCATAGTTTTTAAGTTTTTAGTTTTTTAAATTTTTTAATTTAAGGGTGATATGTTTTTTAGTGAATGTTTGGTCGTTATTAATTTTCCTGTCAACAATATTATATTCAATGGGTGCGCTCAGGGCCAATAGTTCCAATACCTGTTCAATGGTTTCGTCAACAAAGGTGGCAGTATATTGAAAATCATATAAAACCGTGTCATCTAATTGTATATCTACATTGTACCATCTTCCTAATTTTTTCGAAACATATTCCATGTCATCATTTCTGAAAACAAGCTTGCCATCAATCCATGAGGTGTATTTGTTTTCTTTCAGGTCAGTTACATCCAAACCGGCAGTTTTTCTGTTAATGGATTGAATTGGTCCGTCGCGTAAACTGGGGCTGGCATTATTTTCATCCAGAATATTTTCGTAAAATGTAATGTTTTTCACTTCTTTATTATATACTGCGTGCTCATTGGGTTTCATGTTATGCAAAACAATATCGTTATTATTATTTCCCTGTTTTACCAGCTGCACATTTCCCGTAATCAATGTAGTTTCGTATGTTTTTTCAGTACCGTAAGCGCTTATATTAAAAGAGGTGCCTGTAGCTTTTACCGATAGTTCGCCCAGGTTAACATAAAATGGCTGGTTTGGGTTATGTTCAACTTCAAAAAAAGCTTCGCCGGTTAAAAAAACCTCCCTTTTGCCACCATAAAAGCTTTCAGGATATTTGAGTTTACTGCCTGAATTTAGCCAGACAACTGTACCGTCAGGTAAATTTAATTTACTCCTGAAGCCATAGGCGGCAGTAGTTTCTTTATAAATTAATTTATCAGTAACAGGTTTGTTTTGGCGAAGAAAAAAATAACCACTAATTAATATTACAGGCAATAACAATATGGCTGCTGCTTTTTGCCAGAAGGACCAAAAGCTGGTTTTTTGATTAAATTCCGGTATCCTTGATTTAATTTCCTTTTTAGCTTTATTCATATCAATCAAGGACATTTC
>JAFGBL010000028.1 GCA_016933115.1 Bacteroidales bacterium
ATTGAATAGATTTTAATACAAATTAAAAAATTTTCAATTGAGGATTTTTGTATAATCTTTTTGATACCTTTTGGACCTGGTGTCTTCGCCTGCCTCAAGCAGAGAATAACTATTTATAAATATTCTTAAAATCAGAAATTAATAATCTTTCTAAACAGATTTTTAGAAATTTATCAAAAAAAATATTCCTTAAAACTTGACAAAAGTATAATTGATTTTATATCTTTGACCGACCGTTCATTCAAAAATATTTTTATTATGAAACGAACAGCAAGCATAGTTTTTTATTGACTTAAGATTCAATTAATAAATGGCACCAAAGACAAGTGAACAATATGAAGTCATCAGGGAAGCACGAATGCAGCAGATCATGGGCACTGCGTTGCAACTTTTCGCAGCCGAAGGGTTTGCAAATACATCCATAAGCAAGATTGCCGGAAAAGCAAAGATTTCGAAAGGTCTGATGTATAACTATTTCAAAAGCAAAGATGATCTTTTACAAGCCATTTATGAGCAAGGTTTCAGAGAAATGTTCGATATTTTCGATCTCAATAAAGATGGTGTACTTACCAGGGATGAGTTTACCTATTTTATTGAAGAAACTTTCAACCTGATGAATGAGAAAAGAAATTTCTACAAACTTTACTTCGCCCTGATGATACAGCCTTCGGTTTGGAAAAAATTCAATTTCAGCATGAATGACATTATTGAACCATTATTAAAGCTCATGGAGGATTATTACAGGAAAAAAGGCATCAAGAATCCTCGCCTGGAGGCTATATTGGTTGGAGCTTTGCTTGATGGCATCGGGTTCAACTTCGTTTACAATCCTGATCTCTACCCGCTTGAAGAGGTTAAAAAACAAGTAATTGAGCGATTTGTATAATTTGAAATTATGTAAAATGAAAAAGTACTTTGTAATGGGAATAATCGCCGGATTTGTGATTATTTATTCCGGTAAATCATTATCACAGGATTTGACTGCCAAAGAAATCGTTGCCAAAGCCGATCAGAAAAACCGCGGCGAAACCAGCCAGGGAACCATGTCGATGAAAATTGTGAGGCCTTCGTGGGAACGCACCATTGAGATGAAAAGCTGGTCGAAAAGTGACGATTTTTTCCTGGTTTATATCACCGCACCGGCCAAAGAAAAAGGACAGGTTTTCCTTAAACGGGAAAACGAAATGTGGAACTGGGTTCCCTCCATCGACCGGATGATCAAAATCCCCCCTTCAATGATGATGCAATCGTGGATGGGCAGCGACTTTACCAACGACGACCTGATGCAGCAATCCAGTATTGTGAAGGACTACGACCATGAACTGTTGGGTGTCGACACCGTAAGGGAAAAAGACTGTTATAAGATCAAACTGACACCGAAACCCGAAGCCCCGGTGGTTTGGGGAAAAATCATCACCTGGATCACCAGGGATGGATTTAACAACTGGAAAAATGAATATTACGATGAGGATATGGAATTGATCAATATTGAGAATGCGTATGAACTTAAAGATTTTGGCGATCGTACATTGCCCAGCCGCATGGTGATTGAGCCGGTGGATGAACCCGGAAATAAAACCGTATTGATTTTCGATGATATGATATTCAATAAACCGATTGATGATGACTTTTTTACGCAACAGAATATGAAACAGGTGAGGTAGAGTTTTGAGTGGAAAGTCGGTAGTAAGCAGTAAGCAGTCGGCAGTCGGCGGTTGGCAGTAGTTAGTTAGTTTAGTAAGTTGTGAGCAAAATTTGAAATAATTGTATTATAATATGAATACATATATTAAACTGGCCTGGAGAAATTTGTGGAGAAACAAACGGAGGACTATGATCACCACCGCATCGATTGTTTTCAGTGTATTTTTTGCAAGTCTGATGCGTTCCGTACAGGAAGGGTCATACGATTCGATGATCGATAACATGGTGAAATTCTACTCCGGGTATCTTCAGGTTCAGGATACGGCATACTGGGAGGAAAAAACATTGGAAAACACAATCGAATACGACAGCTCGCTTACGCAAAAAATATCTCAAATAAATGATGTCCTCCTCGTAACCTCAAGGCTGGAATCCTTTGCGCTGTCGGCTTTTAAAGAGAACAGCAAACCGGTTTTTGTAATGGGAATAAGTCCTGGCAAAGAGGACCGTATTATCAAACTGTCGGAAAAAACCAAAAAAGGTAAATTTTTGTCGGAGAAAGATGATGGTGCGCTCATAGCCGAAGGGTTGTCACGTTTCTTGAAAATTAATGTGGGCGACACCCTGGTGATGATCTCCCAGGGATACCATGGTGTGAGTGCCGCCGGAAAGTTTGCGGTGCGCGGCATCTTCAAACACCCCAACCCTGAATTCAACAACAATATGGTTTTTTTAAGCCTGGCCAAAGCCCAGGAATTTTATTCGGCCTATGGGCGCTACACCTCTGAGTTAGTGATGGTGGAAGACCATTACGAGGTGGATCATGTGGAAAGGGCAGTTGAAAACCTTTTGCCACCCGATAAACGTGTAATGACCTGGGAGGAAATGAGCCCGGAAATGGCAAGCATGATAGAAGGAGACCGAGCCGGAGGCATCGTTATGCTTTGGATTCTATACCTGGTGATCGGATTTGGAATTTTCGGAACTGTATTGATGATGGTGAATGAGAGAAAACGAGAATTTGGTGTGATAAGCGCAGTGGGGATGCGAAAATACAAGATCAATGTGATGTTATTTGCAGAAATTTTTATGCTGGGAATACTTGGTGCAATCATGGGTCTGATCCTGACAACACCGGTGGTTTGGTATTTTTATGAAAATCCTTTACCGCTACCCCAGGAAATGGCTGAAGCTATGGCAGAATATGGCGTTGAACCGTTTATGTACGTTTCTATCAGGGCTGAACTTTTTATCCGTCAGGCAGTCACGGTATTTGTCTTAAGCGGAATTGTTGCCATCATTATAATGTTTAATATGGCTCGAATGGATATGGTAAAGGCGTTGAGGGGATGAGTTGGTAGTCGGCAGTTGGCAGTTGGCAGTCGGCAGTCGGCAGTCGGCAGTAGAAAATATGAAATATGGAATTTAAACTCTAAAACAAATGAACCGGAAACTTTTAAAAAAACTTCAAACTAACAAGTTATGATCTGGTCAATAGCATGGCGTAACATATGGCGAAATAAAATCCGAAGTACGATAGTATTGGTAGCCATAACCATCGGATTGTTTGCCGGAGTATTTTCCACTGGATTTTACAAAGGGATGGCTGATATGCGGGTGGAATCGGGTATAAAAACCGAGGTATCCCATATTCAAATTCACAAGCCCGATTTTATGCTGAACAACGAAATCAGTTTGTATTTCGATAGTTCAAATCAGATCGTTTCCAGGATCAATGAAATGGAAAGTGTAATAGCAAGCAGCAGAAGGATTGAAGCGGAATGTTTTTTCAAAACAGCACATGGTACAAGAGGTGTCAGGATTGTTGGGGTTGAACCAGACCGTGAAAAAAAAGTTACCGATATCTTCGAGCAAATGGTTGAAGGAGATTATCTGGCGGGAGACCATCGAATCCCTCGAATACTTGTAGGTAAAACACTTGGGGAGAAACTCAAACTTAAGATCGGTTCCAAAATTCCTGTCGACATGGTCGATATGAATGGAAATTTTTCTTCAAAGCTTTATAAAATCGGGGGGTTTTTTGAAACCACCAACAAAGGATTCGACGAACGAACCGTTTTTGTCAGATTTGACCAACTTCAGCAACAACTAAACCTTCCTGATAATGCTGCCCATGAAATAGCCATCTACTTGCAAAATGATGCAAATATTGATATTGTTCAGGGCAAACTTCAGGAAAAATTCCCTCAACTCGATGTAAAAAACTGGCGGCAGATTGGCAAGGAACTGGCGCTGGTAACCGACAGCATGGATCAATACATGTACATTTTTGTGATCATCATTTTGTTGGCGCTGTGTTTTGGCATTATCAATACCATGCTGATGGTGGTGCTCGAACGTACCAAGGAACTGGGTATGTTGATGGCTGTGGGCATGCATCGGGCCAAAGTATTCCTAATGATCATCCTTGAATCGATATTTCTTTCCTTAAGCGGCGGAATATTGGGTATCATTATCGGTTATGGGGTGATCAAGTATTTCGAAGATACACCGATCGTGCTTGATATATTCAAAGGGTTTGAACATTATGGTTACTCATCGAAAGTATACACCAATCTTCCACCAGAGATGGCCTTGAATATTGCGGGTTTGGTATTTATTATAGGTATTATTTCAGCGCTTTACCCGGCCTGGAAAGCAATAAGGCTCGATCCGGCCGACGCGATACGAACAGATTAAACTTGAAAATTTAGAAAGTGATGAATATTCTTGAAACAAAAAATTTGCATAAGGTATACGACGAAACTTCCGTTCCCGTGTACGCCGTGAATGGAATTGACCTGACCATTAAAAAAGGTGAATTTACAGCCATTGTCGGCCCTTCCGGATCAGGCAAAACAACGTTGCTCAATATGATTGGGGGGCTGGATAGACCTACAAAAGGAGAAATCATTGTAAATAATGTGAAATTGAATGATCTTTCATCGCGAAAACTTACCGATTTCAGGCTGAAGAACATTGGTTTTGTTTTCCAGGCCTACAACCTGATCCCCGTATTAACAGCCAAGGAAAATGTTGAATTTATCATGCAACTTCAGAAAAGGCCGAAAAAAGAGCGGGATAAAAGGACGATCAGCCTGCTGGAGGCCGTCGGACTTGGCGACAGGGTGAATTCCCGACCTGCGAAAATGTCGGGAGGGCAGCAGCAGCGGGTAGCCGTCACACGGGCGATCGCCTCAAAACCCCAATTTGTGCTGGCCGATGAACCCACAGCCAACCTCGATTCAAAATCAACAGAAAACCTACTCGAAATAATGGAAGAACTCAACAGGAAAGAGCAGATCACTTTTATCTTCTCAACGCACGATCAGCGGGTCGTTAAAAAAGCAAGACGGGTGATCACGGTAGATGACGGGAAAATCGTAAAAGATGAAACCAGGGATCCCGAAAAGGATTAAAGATAAATGAGGAAGTCGACGAAATATATTAATTATCTGATCTTATTATGGCTGATGATGACTGGGATGTCGGGGGTATCACAGGAGAAGAAGAAGTTGGGATTCACCGGCCATCTGCAAAACCTGAATACCGTTTGGATTCAGGATTACTCCTCGCAATGGCTCACTTCGAGTTCTTTTTATAATCGTTTGAACCTGAAGTGGTACATGCATCAAAATTTCACTTTTTCAGCCTCAGCCAGGAATGTATTGAACTATGGCCAACTTATTTACGATTATTACCCTTTGTATTCCGATCTGCTGGTTGAAGATAATGGATTCATGGATCTGACTGGAACCATTGCCCGTGATTCATCCTATTTACTTTATTCGAACATCGATCGGCTAAACCTAAAATTTACAAAAGGGAAATTCGAAGCCACCGTTGGAAGACAACGGATCAATTGGGGAATAAACATGGTGTGGAACCCAAACGATATTTTCAATACGTTTAATTTTTATGATTTTGATTATGTGGAGCGCCCGGGTTGTGATGCCATCCGCCTGCAATACTATACGGGTTATGCCTCAGGTTACCAGCTTGCATTTAAAATGGATGCCGACGAAGAGATCACCGCTGCAGGGATGTACAGCTTCAACAAATGGGATTACGATTTCCAGGTGCTGGGTGGTGTGATGACAGGCGATATTGTTTTGGGTGCCGGCTGGAGTGGATATATTAAAGGTGCCGGGTTCACCGGAGAAGCATCCTGGTTCAGGGATAAGGACAACTTTGCCGATACCACCGGTATCTGGGTAATTTCGGCAGGAGCCAATTACACCTTTAAAAACAGCTTGTTTGCGCACATCTCAGGATTGTACACCAGCAACGGAACCACCGGAAATGCAGGACAAAGTGGTGCTTTCATTGTGTTGCAGGAAGTTTCTCCAAAAACCTTTACCCTGGCCAGGTATTCCCTCATGGGTGAACTTTCCTACCCCATTACGCCTCTAATCAGAGGCGACGTTGCTACAATTGTAAATCCGAATGATGGTTCCTTTTTCCTGGGTCCGAATGTTGGTTTTTCATTAACTGACAATATAGGCTTGCTTCTTATGGCACAAATTTTTGTTGGCGATACGAGAACCGAGTTTGGTGGATATGGGCAATTGTACTATATGCGATTGAAGTGGTCGTTTTAGTTGTTTTGATAATCCCGTAAATGTGTAAATTGTTTTATTGATAGATTGCTATTTGTAGTGTCGCCTGCAATTTACCTCGAAGGTTTCATTTAGGCATTTAAGCATTTTAGCATTCCCGCATTTCCACATTTCCACATTTCCACATTTCCGCATTCTCATATTCTCACATTTACGCACTACTGGCCAAATCCTTCGAATTTGAAATTATCACATCAAATGATGTATGATCGCTCACCATTTTTAGTAATTTTATCAAATGAATTCATAAACCCAAACACTAAGATGAATAATCCTGAGCTTGACCTCGCATTTGATTTCGTTCAGTATACCAACCGCAATGTCTTCCTTACCGGAAAGGCCGGTACCGGGAAAACGACTTTTCTGCATAATTTACGAAAAGTAACCCCAAAACGGATGGTAATTGTTGCACCTACCGGTGTAGCTGCCATCAATGCCGGAGGAGTGACCATCCACTCCTTTTTCCAGCTTCCATTTGGGCCGATATTGCCAGGCAGGCTTGATGCCCGGGACAGAACGCCGAATAAAAATAATAGTTTTCAACGATTCAATAAGCGAAAAATAAACATTATCCGCACACTCGACCTTTTGGTCATTGATGAGATCAGCATGGTCAGGGCCGATATGCTGGATGGGATCGATCATGTATTACGCCAGTTCAAGAACAAAACAAAACCCTTTGGGGGCGTTCAATTATTGATGATAGGTGATTTACAGCAGCTCGCGCCTGTCGTAAAAGAGGAGGAAAGAATTTTACTCCAAGAGCACTTCGATACTTTTTATTTTTTCAGCAGCAAAGCATTCAAAGAGTCGGGCGCGGTGAGCATTGAGTTGAAATACATTTATCGCCAGCAGGACATCAATTTTATTAAGATCCTGAATGAGATCAGGGACGACCGGTTGACAAACGAGTCGATCAATATTCTCAATAAACAGTACAAACCAGGCTTCAACCCCGAATCAGAAGAGGGTTATATTACCCTGACGACCCACAATGCCATCGCAAACCGGCTCAATGAAGAAAAGCTGAGAAAATTAAAGACGGACCCTAAAACTTTCAAAGCCGAAGTTTACGGGAGTTTTCCTGAATATTCTTATCCTGCCGAAGAATTTCTGACCCTTAAAACCGGGGCTCAGGTAATGTTCATAAAAAACGACAGTTTACCTGAAAAACGCTATTATAATGGTAAAATTGGTAAAGTCAAGGAAATCGACGATGAAACCTTAAATGTACAGTGCAAGGATGAGGATTATTCCATCGAAATAAGCAGGGAAAGATGGGAGAATGTTACATATACGATCAATGATCGTTCAAAAGAAATTGAAGAGGAGGTGACCGGAACATTCATCCAATACCCGTTGCGGCTTGCCTGGGCCATTACCATTCATAAAAGCCAGGGGCTCACTTTTGAAAAAGCGGTAATCGATGCTAAAGAGGCTTTTGCACACGGTCAGACATACGTTGCGTTTAGCCGTTGTAAATCCCTCGAAGGACTTGTGTTGAGCACACCCATTTCTTCCGAAGGAATTATTTGTGACCCTACTGTCGGAATTTTTAATGCAGCGGTGGAGAAGAACCAGCCTGACAGTCAAATATTGAATAATGCAAGGCAACAATACATGATGGAGTTGCTGGACGAACTTTTCAGCTTCAGGCAAATGCAGTATCACATTGATAAGTGTAAAAAATTGATTGTTGAAAATAGTCGGATCATTTTGGGCAATGCCGAAGAAAACCTGAATGAAATGTTGGTAAATGGAACTACGGTATTAATCGCTGTATATGAAAAATTTATAGGGCAATTAAAGTATCTGACAGGGCCATCAGGCAGTGAGAACCAGTTGCAGGAGCGGATAATAAAAGGTGCCGGTTATTTTTATGAACAATCTGTGCTTCATCTTAAGAAACCTTTGCAACAGATCAGTTTTGAAACGGACAATAAAACAATTTCCAAAAGTTTAGATGAAGTGTTCACAAAAATCCATGAATTACTTGGTGTTAAATTGCAGTGCCTGGATCATTGCAAAAATGGGTTTGAAATGAAATCGTATCTCTCGGTCAGGGCAAAGGCAGCCCTCGAGCCGGTTTCTGAACTCAAAACGGAAAAGCCGAAAATTTCGATCGGCACTTCAAAGCATCCCGTATTGTTCGAACGGATCAGGGCCTGGAGAAAGACCAAAGCTTCGGAGGAAAATCTACCAATATATCGGATCATTTCGCAACAGGCTGTTATGGGAATTTCAAATTTTTTACCCGGTAATTCACACCAACTTCTTCATGTAAAAGGATTTGGACAGAAAAAACTGGATCAATACGGTGATGAAATACTTAAGATTGTCAGGGAATATTGCGATGAGAGTAATCTCGACGTAACACTGGCAATGCAGGAAAACAAAAAGCAGAAAATTAATACCAGGGAACTTTCCCTGAGCCTTTTCAACGAAGGAAAAACAGTTTCTCAAATTGCAGAATTGCGCCAAATGACAGAAGGCACCATTGAAGGGCACCTGGCATATTTTGTGGGTACCGGGGAATTGGAAGTACATCAATTTGTAAGTAAAGAGAAATTGGCAATTATTGCCAATTTTTTTAAAACCTTCCCTGATGCACTGCTCTCTGAGGCAAAAGAGGCATTGGATTCGTCGATAACCTATTCTGATCTCAAATTTGCCCGGAAACACATCGAAAGCCTGACTGATATTGATTTACCGGTAAATCCAATTCCAAAATATGTATAAAATTGACCCGTTAATTTTGCTTCCATTTCATGCAACATAAGCAAGCCGGTATTTAACCGGGTCAACGAATTAAAACCAATTCACAAGTTATTGATAATTTGAATGATAATTATTTTTTTATATGAAATTATTCTATAATTTCGCAGCGATTTTCCAATTTAAACCATTATTGTTTAGACTAGTAGAGTATTTTAGATGTAAAAAAGAAAAGGACAATTATGCTTTTTAATAATGCCAACCATAAAAATGGTTTAACTGTATATTTAGGTGTTTTGGTTGTTACCATTGGCATCCTGTTACTCACACAATGCAAATCTACTCCGAGTGAACAAACAGACTGGCAAAAGACACAGGAAAAGAATACCATTGAGGCGTACGATACATTCCTGGATAAATACCCTGAAAGTGAAAACGCTACAAAGGCCCGGACTGAAATTACCCGGATATTAATTGCCGAAGCTAAAACCGGTAACCCCATTGAGAGCTATGACGAGTACATAAAAATGTTTCCCGAAGGTAAAAACAGGAGTGCTTTCGAGCCATTGATATATGAATATTTAGTGGCGTATGATTCAGCGAAAACGGAAGAATATGTGAAAAGATTTCCTGAAGGAAAGTACCTGGGCGGGTTTGAAGAAATGATTTTTGAAAATATCAAATCAGGGAGCTCATTGTTGACCTTCACCGAGTTTTTAACCCGCTTCCCCGAAAGCAATTCAAAAAGTATGATCGATTCAATGCTGTGCGATTCTACTTTGAAATACAGAAATCCTGCCCTGTTTGATGAATATGTCAACCTGTTTCCAAAGGGAAAATGCTTTCAAATGCTAGATACGATTTTTGAAAAAGAATTGTATAATAAAGCCATTAATTCCGGTTCGAAAAAAAGTTTTGACGCGTATTTATCCCGGTTTTCTAAAAATCAGCATGTTAAGCGGATACGGATTGAAACGGTTCCGTCGGAGCAAAAAGTTGATATTTTGGATAATCACGACAGCATTTGGAAATCGGTAAAATCCCCGGCCAATATTTATGCTATTGAGGGTACATCTTTCAAAACAGTAATTTCCAATCCCGAATTCAAAAAAGATGTTTTAGTGTATGAAGTGACGGCTGAAAACAAACAAAGCATCCAAATAAAACTTAAGGTTCCTTCCTTCACAATTGTTTCAGAAGATTTTTCCGAATCAAAAACATCATGGACATTCAGTACAAACACCAATAAATCGGAGGTGGTAAACGGATTGCTTCGCTGCTCGGTAAAAAGCAACCAGTATCAAAAACTGGAAAACCTGAATATGGATTTTAATAAAAACTATGAATTAGAAATAAGATTTAAGATCGACCAGGTATTATCGCCTTACCATAGGTCGTATTGCGGAATTATTTGGGGAGAGGAAACAAAAGTCAAATATTTTTTCATTTCAAGCCAGGGAAGGTACAGTTACGGGTCACAGGCCCAAATAATCAATCCCGAAAACCAATTCGGCTATTCGGGATGGGATGGATTTACCGAAACCACTGACAATTGGATAAAAGCGGATAATTACAACGAAACCGACTTCAATTCACTGAAAATCGTTAAAATGGGTAGGCAGATCAAATATTTCATCAACGATAAATACGTCCATTTCGAAAACGATATGACCAAATTCAGGAACAGTTGGGCAGGCTACGGGCTGGGAAATGCCAACATATTCATCGATTATTTTAACATAGAACAATACACCGATTGACAATAAACCAATGCCAAACGAACAATTTATCAATGTTTTAATTTTTATCCCAATCTATAAAATTATTAGAAGATAATTTGCTATTTAAAAAGATTATAGTAATTTTGCAGCCCTAAAAATTGAACCTCATTAAAAACAGTAGGTATGTATCTAACAACAGATAAGAAAAAGGAATTCTTCAAGGAGTACGGAAAGTCGGAATTTGACACCGGATCAGCAGAAGGTCAGATAGCACTATTTACTTTTAGGATTAATCATTTAACCGGGCATTTGAAGATAAACAAGAAGGATCTTGCAACGGAAAGATCATTGGTACGCCTGGTAGGTAAAAGAAGAAAATTGCTTGATTATCTGCGGAAAAAAGAGATTGAAAGGTACAGGTCGATTATCAAGAAACTTGGAATAAGAAAATAAAAAGCACGAAAAAAAAAGGCAATTTTCAATTGCCTTTTTTTATACATAAATTTAACATTAAATGAATAATATAGGAATAAAAAAATCTTTTCACCTTGCCGATGGCAGGGAAATTACAATCGAAACCGGTAAACTGGCAACCCAGTCCGATGGTTCCGTCGTTGTAAAAATGGGTGACACAATGCTTCTCGCAACAGTAGTCTCAAGTAAGGAACCAAAAGAAAATGTCGATTTTCTCCCCTTATCGGTTGAATACCAGGAAAAATATGCTGCCACCGGTAGATTTCCGGGTGGTTTTTTTAAACGCGAAGCAAGGCCATCGGAATATGAGATACTGATCGCTCGACTTGTCGACAGGGCACTCAGACCATTGTTTCCGGATGATTACCATTCAGAAACCCAGGTGTTAATCTCTCTCATTTCAGGAGATAAAAACACCCTGCCCGATGCACTTGCTGCATTGGCGGCTTCATCAGCTCTAACCGTTTCAGACATTCCGTTCCATGGCCCTATTTCAGAAGTTAGGGTCGGAAGGATCAAAGGCGAACTTAAAATCAATCCTTCGGTTTCCGAAATAGCCGAGCTTGAACTGGATATTATGGTTGCTGCTACTATAGACAACATTATGATGGTGGAAGGTGAAATGAAGGAGATCAGCGAAGAAGAAATGTTGGAAGCCCTGAAATTTGCACATGACGCAATTAAAATACAATGCCAGGCTCAGATCGAACTTGCTGATATGGTTGAAAAATCTAAAGTGAAGCGGGAATATGATCACGAAGAAAATGATGAAGAACTGAAAGAGAAACTTTGGAAAGAAACCTATGATAAGGTATATGCAATAGCTAAAAGAGGCACCTCAAAACATGAACGCCACGAGGCTTTTGACCAGATCAAACAGGAATTTATGGAACCGATGACCGATGAGGATAAGGAAAAAAAATCTCAGATGATCGACCGTTATTTCTTTGAAGTTGAAAAAGAAGCGGTCCGCAGAATGATCCTCGATGAGCGGGCCCGGCTGGATGGCAGAAAATTAAACGAGATCAGGCCGATTTGGTCGGAAATTGATTATTTACCGGCAGCCCACGGCTCTTCCATATTTACCCGTGGTGAAACCCAATCTCTTGCTACCGTTACCCTGGGAACCAAACTTGATGAACAAACAATTGACGGGGCTGTGATCGAAGGGAAAAGCACGTTTATTCTGCATTATAATTTCCCACCATTTTCAACCGGCGAGGCCAGGCCAATGAGGGGAACAAGCAGGCGCGAAATCGGCCATGGCAACCTGGCACTAAGGGCACTGAAACAGGTAATGCCAAACATTGAAGAAAACCCATATACGGTAAGGATCGTTTCTGATATTCTCGAATCCAACGGCTCTTCCTCAATGGCTACCGTTTGTGCAGGCACACTGGCTTTGATGGATGCCGGAGTTAAGATTAAAAAGCCCGTTTCAGGTATAGCTATGGGTCTCATCACTGATAAGGACACGAGAAAATATGCCATACTATCCGATATCCTTGGTGATGAAGACCACCTTGGAGATATGGACTTCAAGGTAACCGGCACTTATGATGGGATAACCGCCTGCCAAATGGACATCAAGGTTGAGGGATTGTCCCATGAGATTCTGAGAGAAGCTTTAGCACAAGCGAGAGAAGGCAGAATCCACATCCTGAAAGAACTGGAAAAAACCATCAAGGAGCCACGTCAGGATTACAAACCGCATGTACCAAGGATAGAAAAGATGACTGTTCCCAAGGAGTTCATTGGCGCAATCATTGGCCCAGGTGGCAAGGTAATACAGGAGATCCAGAGAGAAACCAATTCTACCATCGTAATTGAAGAGGTAGGTGAATTCGGTATCGTTGATATCGTTTGCACTGATAAAGAATCTTTTATTGCAGCAAAAGAAAGGATCAAAGCGATTATTGCATTACCTGAGGTTGGTGAGATATACCTGGGAACCGTTAAAAACATCACAACATTTGGTGCATTTGTTGAAATATTGCCAGGTAAAGAAGGTTTGTTACATATTTCAGAAATTGACTGGAAACACATTAAAACTGTAGAAGAAATGCTCAAAACCGGTGACAAAGTGAAAGTTAAGCTGATCGACATTGATAACCGCACCGGGAAACTAAAATTATCAAGAAAAGTACTGCTTCCCAAACCTGAAAAAAATGATAAAGAGACCCGAACTTAGTTTTTGAAACCTTAAACGATACGTTTCGTAAAATTTCCCGAAAAACAGATTGCATTAGCTTTTCGGGATTTTTTATTTTGCAATAAAAAATCCCGGTTTGATGTTCTCAGTGCAAAACAGAATGTAAAATTTGCAATCTGACTAGAATTGAATAACACAGGAAATTTATGAGGCAACTTAAAATAATTAAACAGGTAACTAACAGAGATACAGCTTCACTTGAAAAATACCTGCAGGAAATCGGTAAAGTTGACCTCATCGGTGCCGAAGAGGAAGTGGCTCTGGCACAAAGAATCCGGCATGGGGATATGGAAGCCCTCGAAAAACTTACCAAGGCAAACCTTCGTTTTGTAGTTTCTGTTTCAAAACAATATCAAAACCAGGGATTAAGCCTGCAGGATCTGATCAATGAGGGAAACCTGGGTTTAATAAAGGCTGCGCAAAGGTTTGATGAAACCAGGGGATTCAAATTTATATCCTATGCTGTCTGGTGGATCCGGCAATCCATCATGCAGGCCCTGGCAGAGCAATCGCGGATTGTAAGACTACCATTGAACCGAATCGGTTCCATCAATAAAATAAATCGGGCATATGCCCGATTGGAGCAGGAATATGGTAGGGAGCCTAATTCGGAAGAAATAGCCAAATTACTTGAAGTGGACGAAGACGAGGTCGAAATTTCGATCAAAAACTCGGGAAGGCACGTATCAATGGATGCACCCCTGATCGCGGATGAAGATAACAGCCTTTACGATGTTATCAGTAGCGACGATTCACCCAATCCGGACAAAGAGCTTATTTACGATTCTTTGAAAATTGAAATTGAAAGGGCAATTTCAACATTAACACCCCGGGAGGCAGATGTTTTGAGATGCTATTTCGGGCTGGATCGAAAAGTCCCCCTTTCCCTTGAGGAAATTGCAGATAAATATGAATTGACCCGCGAAAGGGTTCGTCAGATAAAGGAAAAAGCGATCAGGCGGCTGAAACAAACTTCCAGGAGCAAACTGTTGAAGGCTTACCTTGGATAATGGCATAAAAGATTATATCCGATTCAAATAAATTTCTGCTAAATTTGCCTTTCAAAATAGTGGAATGGCTAAATTAATTTCTCCCAGTTTATTATCCGCCGATTTTGGCAATTTGAAAAATGACGTTGAATTGGTTAATCAGAGCGAGGCCGATTGGATCCACATCGACATCATGGATGGTGTTTTTGTACCTAATATTTCCTTTGGATTTCCAGTACTCAGGGTTATTCAGAAATATGCAATAAAACCCCTGGATGTTCACCTGATGATCATTCAGCCTGACCGTTATTTCAAGCATTTCAAAGACCACGGCGCCGAAATCCTGACCATACATTTCGAGGAAGCGGTGCATTTACACAGGTCGGTTTATGCCATTAAAGAGATGGGAATGAAAGCAGGTGTTGCACTTAATCCCCATACCAATATCCAAAATCTCAGCGAAATAATCATGGATATTGATCTCGTGCTGATTATGTCAGTAAATCCGGGTTTTGCTGCCCAAAAATTCATTGAAAATACATACGATAAAATCAAATCGCTTAAAAGCCTGATCCTTGGCAAAAACGCAAATACCCTGATTGAGGTGGATGGAGGAGTCAGTAAAGATAATGCACATAAACTGTTTGAAGCAGGAGCTGATGTCCTGGTTGCCGGAAATAGCATTTTTTCTTCTCCAAATCCAATACAAACTATTGCCGAACTTAAAAAATAGTGCCCGGCTAATTCCTCTAAATGATTGACAATCTTTTCAAAAACCCCTAATTGTATTTAATTTTTTTATAAAAAACCCGAACTAAATTTTATATCCATAGTATAAGTCAGTGTTTGAAAACTAAAACATTATGAAACGCACTGCACAATTCGTTTTAAGCCTGATATTATTATTTGGTGGTTATTTATTTGCCCAGACCACTGATACTGAAACAGACAACATGGCAATAAGTGATCAACCTAAACCTGAATTAAGGGTAGAAACCGAGGAAGATGCACAATTGAATTTCATGGAACTATTTGAGATTAAAGCCGAGAATTCAAAGAAAGCTAAAACACTGGGTGAAGCACTTTTCAGGAAAGAACCTAATCCTTCATCAGAAAACTGGGATTTCGTAATTCCACAAGGTACCATCGTTGAGACTTATAAATATTTCCCAAAAGAGGCAGCCTGGGCCATCAAATACAATAATCACTGGGGATTTGTTTCTGCAACGATGATCATGCCGGTAAAAGAACAAACAGTAGCTTCAAACTTTACTCCATATGACGAAGCTCCTCAATTGCTTACGGCAATCAAACCCAAATACCCGCCCGATGCTAAAAAAAATGGGATCGAAGGCAAGGTGGTTGTAAAAATCCTCATTAGTAAAACAGGCGCTGTTACCGAAACTGAAATTGCAAAAAGTATTCCTGAATTGGATGCAGCCGCAATTGATGCCATTAAAAAAGTAAAATTTAAACCCGGAAAATACAAGGGAAAACCGGTGGATGTTTGGGTACGGATACCCATCAACTTTGAAATTGAGAAGTTTTAATCAAACCTACAAGGAGTTCACATACTTAAATAAATTTACTTGATAAATGATAAAAAAGCAGGTACGTGTACCTGCCTTTTTTATTTCCAAATATTCAATTTGTTAAAGATATTTAATTCTATAGG
>JAFGBL010000203.1 GCA_016933115.1 Bacteroidales bacterium
CAGGTATATGAACGGGAGAACCTGAAGCTGAACAACAGCTACACGGAAACCATCCAACTGGATGTTGATCCGGGTGTATACTACCTGAATATCCAGGGTGAAAACATGTTGATCAATAGAAAAATTGTTGTTAAAAAATAGTTTATCAACCGGTTTAGATTAACGAAAAGCTGTCCATTCAGGGCAGCTTTTTGTTTTTTATTTATTCCAAAACAAACCATCAAAATCATCGTACAACTTTTTAAAAATTATTCTTGTCTTTTATAACACATTATCAAAAGCATTAAAAACTTGAGTTTAATCATTTACATCCAACAAAAATTTTCATGAAGAACTTTACTTTTATTATTGCAGGTTTGTTATTATCGACCTTCCTGCAAGCAGGTGTGATCGAGAAGAGC
The DNA here is from genome assembly GCA_016933115.1 of Bacteroidales bacterium. Taxonomy (GTDB): domain Bacteria; phylum Bacteroidota; class Bacteroidia; order Bacteroidales; family JAADJA01; genus JAADJA01. Next base: position 402 of record JAFGBL010000203.1, read on the forward strand.
TATTATTTTGGCAAATACGCATTGTCTCAAAAGGGAGAATATTCCATCGTAAATTTTGAAAACACCCAGGTAGCAGGAATTACCGGAGAACCTTCACTTCCCTATGAATCGGTAGTATTAATGCTTCCTCCGGGAGAAAATGCGGTAAGTATTGAATTTTTCGGTGAAAATAAAGTTTTAATTCCGGGTCAATTCAATTTGTACCCCCACCAGCCATCCAGGCCGCTTTCCGAAGACGGACCATTTCCTTTTCAAATGAATGAATCGATTTATAGCCAAAGTACAAATTATCCGGGTGATCCGACCGGTAAACTAATCAATAGCTATTTGAACGGCTATGCCATTGCCATGTGCACCTTTACCCCGGTTGAATATAATCCTGCCGAAGGGACCCTTTATTATTACCAGGAGGTAAAAATCAAGATAAATACTGAACCATCCGTTGCTTCAGCCAATGCCATTCAAAATTTAAATGCATCTGAAAACATTCAGGCACGTGTTCAGCGATTTGTGCAAAATCCTGAAATGATGAAATATTATCCGGGGAAAAGCAAAAGCAATGATGATTATCAACTGTTGATCATTACACCTTCTCAATTTGAAAGTAATTTTCAGGAATTGGTGGATGTTTACCAGGACAGGGGAATTAAAACCCAGATCACCACTAAAGAAACAATCAATTCAACAGGTACCGGACAGGATTTGCAGGAAAAGATCAGGAACTACATCATACAGGAATACCAGTCGCACAACGTGGAATACGTTATGCTTGGCGGAGATGTTGAACACGTTCCCTATCGCGGATTTTATTGTTATGTAGTGTCCGGTTCGGGATATGAGGATAATAACATTCCCGCCGACCTTTACTATTCAGGGTTGGATGGAAACTGGAATACAGACAATGACAACAGTTGGGGTGAACCGGGTGAAGATGACCTGTTGCCGGATATTGCAGTCGGTCGTTTCTCATTCAGCAATGTTTCGGAGCTGAATAATATGCTTAATAAAACCATCTCCTACCAGAACAATCCTGTTTTAGGCGAATTCAGGGATGCTACATTGGCCGGGGAATGGCTCTATTCCAGTCCCGATACCTGGGGATCCGATTATCTTGAAACCCTGATCGGTTACAACAATGAAAACGGGTATGAAACCTGGGGCATACCGGAAGATTACAACTATCACAAACTTTATGAAGAAAATCAATCCTGGGGGGCCAGCACACTGATGGCGGAAATCAATGCAGGAAGGCAATTCATCCATCATGTGGGCCATGCCAATTCTACCTATGTGGCTTATATGAGCAATTCCGATATTACCAACAACAATTTTTCTGGCGCCAATGGCGTGGACCATAATTTTACCCTGTTCCAGTCGCATGGCTGTATCTGTGGTGCATTCGACGATAGCGACTGCATCATGGAAAAAATGGTCAGCATCCAAAATTTTGCAGTTGCGGTAATTGGAAATTCGCGTTACGGATGGTTCAATGAAGGGCAGACCGAAGGCCCGGCAGCCCACCTTCACCGTGAAATGGTGGATGCCATGTACCACGAAAAAATAAACCACCTGGGAGCTGCCTTTGCCGAGTGTAAGATTCAAACAGCACCCTGGGTAACGGCTCCGGGTCAGTGGGAGGAAGGTGCCTTGCGCTGGAATTTTTATGACATCAATATTTTGGGTGATCCAACTCTAAGCGTTTGGACGGATGAACCCATTAATATACAGGTTAATTATCAAAGCAGTATTCCGATGGGTGTTCCGTCAACCGATGTAACGGTAACCAGCGGAGGAAACCCCATGGAAAATTTCCGTTGTGCCCTGATCATGGATGATGTCCTTTACGGGGTCGGGATTACCAATGCAAGCGGTCAGGCCACTATCGAAATTGATCCTGCATTTTCCGATGTAGGCGATGCCGAGCTGATCGTTTCTGGTTATAACTGTTTGCCAACTGTTTATCCCGTATCAATTATTCCCAACGAAGGCGCTTATGTGGTTTATGCATCTTATGAAATAAATGACTCCCAGGGAAATAATAATGGAAATGTAGATTTTGGAGAAACGATACTTCTTACCTTGGAGATTGAAAATGTAGGTACTGTTCAGGCCAATAACGTTCAGGTCAATCTGAATACATCGGATGGTTATATTACCATTAATGACGGTTTTGAGAACTATGGGAATATTGCAGGCGGTGCAACAGTAACGATTTCCAATGGCTTTGCCTTTGAAGTGGCCGGTAACATCCCTGATATGCACCAGGTTAATTTCGTTGTGGAAATTAACGGTGATGATACCTGGACGTCAGGTTTTTCAATCGTCGTTCATGCTCCTGAATTGTTTGTCGGAAACATCAGCATTGATGATTCGGATGGGGGCAATGGGGATGGAATCCTTGATCCGGGTGAAATGGCCGATATCATTGTTCAGACATCCAACGACGGCCATTGTGCAAGTCCTGCTGCATCAGGTTTAATTAGCACCAACAGCAGCGATATAACCATTGTTGCCGGCAATTGTGACCTGGGTGTAATAGAAACCGGTGAAACCAAAGATGCCGCTTTTACTATTTCGGTGAATCCGGATGCTGCTTTGGGATCAAGCATAAATATAGATTTTAGTGTTGCTTCGGGCGCATATTCCGCACAACAGATGTTCTACCTGACCATAGGTTTGGTAGTCGAAGACTTTGAAACCGGTGACTTCTCGGCTTTTGACTGGGATTTTGGCGGTAATGCCGATTGGACCATCACCAATAGCAATCCTTACGAAGGAACTTATTCAGCCAAATCGGGTGGTATAGGCGATGAGCAGGAATCCGAACTCACCATAACCATGAATGTATTGGCAGAAGACCAAATATCCTTTTTCAGAAAAGTATCTTCTGAAGATACCTACGATTATTTAAGGTTTTATATCGATGGAGTCCAGAAAGGTGAATGGTGCGGTGAGGAAGGCTGGGCCGAAGAATCTTATCCTGTTTCTGCGGGAACACATACCTTCAAATGGGCTTACGAAAAGGATTACAGTGTTGCCAATGGCAGTGATTGCGGCTGGGTGGATTATATCATATTCCCGGCAGCCAGCGGATCAGGGAATGTACTGGCTGTAAATGCATCGGCCAACCCCGGGCAAATCTGCCTGGGTGAATCTTCCCAACTGAATGCCTTTGCCACCGGAGGTTCCGGCAATTACAGCTATTTGTGGTCCCCTTCAACGGGCCTGAATAATCCTGAAATTTACAATCCGGTAGCTACTCCCGATGTAACGACCACTTACACGGTAACCGTTAACGATGGAAACAATTCCATCAGTGATAATGTCACAATAACCGTTAATCCGATTCCCGACACTCCTGTTGTTACTATTGACGGGGATCATTTGGTTTCGGATGCGGTGCTTGGGAATCAATGGTACGATTCGGACGGGATGATTGGAGGCGCTACAGGCCAGATATATTACCCCGAATCGACAGATTATTACTACACGATCGTGACCAATACTTCCGGATGTTCATCCGGGCAATCCAATGCGGTTTATTTTGTATATACTTCAATTTCCGAGATCGAATCGGGAGTCTTTAATATTTATCCCAATCCATTCAAGGAGCATTTTACAATTGAATTTAACCTGAGAGCCGCGTTACCGGTTACCATTCAGGTATTTGATAAGCTGGGAAGAAAGGTAACCACACTAATGGATAATGAAAATCATTCTCAGGGTTTGAACCAGCTTCAATTTAACTTGAACAACCTTGAACAGGGGATTTATTATATCACGCTGACTGCAGGAGACTTAAGAATAACAAGGAAATTGGTCAGTTCGGAATAATTACTTAACTTCGACAGGTTTTTAAAAAGATACACAACTTAATATTTGAAAAAATGAAAAGATCCTTACTTCTGGCAAATTTATTTTTATTGTTGTCAATAAGCCTTTTTTCCCAGAAAAGCTGGGTAAGTTACACTTCCGATTCACCTGCATTACCACAGGTGGTTATCGAAGACCAAAATGATTCAAGAGTGGTCATGGGCATTTCAATCAGCGGAATGTTCGTAACAAACGTTGAACAAGAGGGTCAGACTTTTCAACGCATCGAATTGTTGGAAGAAAAAACAACTAAAGATGTCGGTCGGCCGGAATTACCTATGTTAAATGCGGTTATCGGTGTTCCTGGTTCAAAGCTTGCAAGGGTAAATATACTGGAAATGGAAACCATGGTATTGGATAATTACCTCATTTTCCCTTTCCAAAAACCTACCACTGACAATCCGGGTGGAAATCCGGGTGATTTTTCAATCGATCAGGATTTTTATAATTCCCAGAAACCCTATCCAGGAAACCAGATTTATCTTGACAGGCCCGGTATTTGGAGGGATGTTAAAATTACCGGACTTCATGTGATACCATTTGATTACAATCCTTCGACCAAAAAGCTTGAAGTGATTACCAGTATAAAGCTGGAAATTGAATTTTATGGTGTTGATGCCGAACTTTCTCTGAACAAAAGCAAAGAAGTATCACCGACATTTTACAAAATGTATGAAACGAGTATTCTGAACTTTGCTTCTATGGGATACTCGATGAAGTACAAAAGCAGTGATGATATCAAGTATTTGATCATCACCAATACCAATGCTTTGGATGCGATTCAGCCGCTGGTTGATTGGAAAAACCAACAGGGTTTCAGGGTTGAAGTCAGAACGATGGAAACGGGATTCACTACACCTCAAAATTTCAAGGATTATATTGAGCAATTGTATGACAATGACGGTTTGGAATATGTTTTAATGGTTGGTGACGCCTATCCCAATGGCGGAAACAGTGGTGGCCCGGATGAAGTCCCGATGTATTGGTGGGCACCATCAGGTGAAGATCCGTCTTACTCCGACAGTTGGTATACCTGTCTCGATGGACCGGATGATCACTATGCTGATTTAGCTATTGGTCGATTCGTATATGACAATACTGATGAACTGGAATTGCAGATCCAGAAAACAATGGATCATTATTTCAACCCGGATTCGGAAACCAATTGGGCAGAAAATTCAATTTTAATAGCACACAAAGAAGAATATCCCGGTAAATACACCCAATGTTGCGAGGAGATCAGGACCTATCCCTACCCCTTACAAATACCTATTTTTGAAGCTGCTTATGGTGGAGCCGGTTATTCAAATACACAGGTTGTAAATTATGTGAATGCGAATTCCTGCGGTATTTTTAATTACCGGGGTCATGGCAGCCAGACCGAATTGTGGGAATGGTGCCCGCAGGGAAGTTTTACGGCTACACATGTCAACCAATTGACAAATGAAGACCGCTTATTCGTATTTTTTGACGTCTGTTGCGACAACATGGATATTGTTGCCTATAACGGCAATTGCCTGTGCGAATCATTTATGAAGTCGCCGGTCGCTTCTGTGGCAGTTAATGGGGCCATCATCCCATCTTACACCATTCCAAATCATGATTATGACAAGGAAATGTATAAAGCCGTTTTTGAAGAAGGAATTTATAATATCGGATACATCACCAACTTTGCCAATGTTACCGTTTTGAATGTGCATGGGGACCTGGGTCGTTCCAACGTAAGAACTTACCTGTGGTTGGGTGATGCTTCACTCGAACCCTGGACTTTGCAACCCGGTAATTTAGCTGCTACTCATGATGATCAATTATTCCTGGGTCTGGATAACTTTTCTGTAACGGTTATGGGAACCAACGGACCGGTTGAAAATGCCATGGTTTGTGTTGCCAATGATGATTTTACCGTTTACGGTGTGGCATATTCGGATGCCAGCGGATATGCACAGGTGGTTTTTGATGAGCCGGTTCAAAATCCGGGAAGCGCAATGGTTACCGTTTCGGCACATAACCATATGCCTTATCAATCGGAAATAGCTGTGATTCCGCAGGAAGGGCCTTATGTAATAAAGGATTCATATTCACTCAATGATGCAACAGGTGGAAACGGCGACGGTTTAATGGATTACGGCGAATCCATCCTATTGACCCTGGCAGTGAAAAATGTTGGTATTACAACTGCAAACAATGTAGTTGTAACATTATCCACAGATGATGATTATATTACTTTCACTGATAATTCAGAAGTTTATGGTAATATCAATCCTGACCAGGTAATTGAAATTAGCAACGGTTTTGCATTTGATGTTGCCAACGATATTCCTGATGGTCATTATGCATTAATTGATGTAAGTGCTGAAGGGGATGCAGATGTGACATGGACCAGTAGTTTTTCAGTTGAAGGTCATGCACCTTACCTGGAGATGGGAGAAATTATCGTGTCCGATCCCCAGGGAAACAATAACGGCAAGATTGATCCAGGTGAAACCGTAAACCTGATCATTACAGTTGAAAACAACGGCTCATCCGAAGCTTTCCAGGTGATGGGCGAATTATCGACAAATGACCCATATGTTGAAATTGAATCTGGCCCGATGAGCTACGGAGATATCGAAGGGGAAAATATGCAACAGCAATCCTTTGTGATTACTGCTGATGCCAGCACACCGACCGGTCATATCGCTAATTTCGATTTTGGCATTGAAGCAAATTTGGGGATAACTGGTGTTGGGTCATTCTTTGAAGTGATCGGACAAATTCCTGTACTTATCCTTGACCTTGATCCCAACCACAGTTCATCTCCTGCAATGGAAGATGCCATTGATGCTGCCGGGGTGGCTTACGAAACATTGACCGCATTCCCCGATGATCTCAACCTATATTCTTCTGTTTTTGTTTGTTTGGGTATTTATTCAACCAATCATGTTTTAACAACTGCGGAAGGACAATCACTTGCCGATTATCTGAATAGCGGCGGTTCATTATACATGGAAGGCGGTGATACCTGGTATTTTGACGCTTCAACAGCGGTACATTCCATGTTTAACATCAATGCTTCAGCAGATGGTTCAGGAGATATGGGTACTGTTCAGGGTCAAACCGGAACCTTTACGGAAGGGATGTCCTTTGTTTATTCCGGTGAAAACAACTGGATGGACCATATTGATCCGGTGGCACCGGCAATTGCTATTCTAAGGAACGTTTCTCCCGCCTATGGAACCGGAGTAGCGTACGATGCAGGTGACTATAAAACCATCGGTACTTCACATGAGTTTGGTGGATTGAATGATGGTGCATCACCATCAACAAAAAATGAATTGATGATGGAATACCTGATTTTCCTCGGCATTATGCAGAGTGATATGGTCGTTTCCTTCCAGGCCAATGAAACAGACGTTTGCGAGGGTTCAGAAGTTGAATTTACCGATAATTCCATCGGAAACATTACTTCCTGGGAATGGGAGTTCGAAGGAGGCGATCCGGCTACTTCAAACCAGCAAAATCCTATGGTTACCTATAATACAGCCGGCAGTTTCAATGTGACATTGACGATATCGGACGGTTCAAGCTCCGTTTCCCAAACTTATTACGACTACATAGAGGTAAGTGCAATGCCTGAAATTCCGGCAACTCCGACAGGAGAAAGTTCGGTTTGTACCAATTTCACGGAACAGTCGGCATATTTGACCACAGGTGCAGCCAACGCAAGTACCTATATGTGGGCAATCGAACCGGGTGAAGCGGGTACGATCAGCGGCATGGGAACCACTGGAACCGTGGAATGGACTTCCGATTGGGAAGGCACAGCCATGATCAAAGTGAAAGGGATGAATGCCGTTTGTGGCGAAGGCGATTTTTCAGAAGCATTTGAAGTTACCTGTTCCATTTGCACAGGGATTGATGTTTTGAACGATCCGCAAAGCATTCAGATTTATCCAAATCCCAACTCAGGTACTTTCACGATTGAGATCAACGAAAACCTGCGGATTGACCAAATTGTCGTGACCAATATGCTGAACAAAACCATACTCCACCTGGATGCCGGTTCATTGACCGACAATATGGTCGATGTAAACCTGGGTGATCTGAGCAAGGGAATTTACTTTGTGAAAATCAAAACATCTGATTCGGAGCGGATAGAGAAAATGATCATTCAATAGCAATGAATGAAAACTGATATAATGAAAGGCGATCAATTTTGGTCGCCTTTTTTGGTTTATAAATATACCTTGAGCAATATGGAAAAAACCAAATTTTGAAACTCCCAAATCTTTTCTTTTTCTGTTGAATGATATTTAAGACCCTTGTTAATGAATCTTTAAATTGAAATATCGTGAGCAGGCAGGATATTCTGGATAAATAAGAAGAATATAAAAAGAAATACTCGGAAAAGTATTTTATTGAAAGAATTGGCCTGTTTGGTTCATTTGCGAGAGATAATTTTGAAAATGAAAGCGATGTAGATATTGTTGTTAAATTATTAAAACCTGATATTTTTATTTAAGGCTAAGGCCAATCCTTTCCATTTCCTTTTCCCAAACCGACTCCTAACCCTTACCTTTCATCCCCTTATTGTTTACTGTTCTTATGTTATTCTTCATGGTGCTGTTTTAATTAAACTGAGGGACAAACTACTCCTTCGATAATTTTCCTACCTTGCCCTTCCATTTTTGATTAAATTATTATCACATGAAACCCAACATTGGAAAACGGTCATCGCTTTATATACCGACTAAAGAAAAGAAACCTCAGCAGTTCGAAATTTCATTGAATTATCCACCCATCAGCATATCTCAATGAATCGTGAATACGTTTACCTAGATGACGTTAAAACCGCCATCAACATCAACAACCTTGAAGAAAGAATTATGCTTAAAAGGTGACTTAAAAGGCTGCCTCAAGTACGCAAATCGTCCGAAGAACCTATCTAGGTATTATTCGACTTAAAAGAAAATGAGCCTTTAATCCAAAATCGTAAATAATATTTTAAATACTTGACTTTCCTTTCAATCTACCTTAAATTTACGCTGTGATTTCCTGACCACCATATAAAACCTTAAATATGAAAAAGATTATTTACTTTTCCTTTGGCTTATTGCTATTCGGCTTATCCCTTTTAGCACAAACTCCGCAGGCCTTCAAGTACCAGGCTATAGCCCGTGATAACGCTGGTAATTTGATTGCAAACCAGAATGTCTCCTTCAGGATAAGCATCCTGCAGGGCAGTGCTGGTGGAACCTGTGTTTATACGGAAACTCATGCGTTAAAAACCAATGATTTCGGTCTTGCCAACCTGAATGTGGGCGGCGGCGTACCGGTTTCAGGTAACTTTTCCACCATTGGCTGGGGTTCCAATACCTATTTTCTAAAAATTGAAATGGATCCGCTGGGCGGTTCCGCATACCAGTTGATGGGAACGTCGCAGCTACTCAGTGTCCCTTATGCGCTATATGCGCGAAATTCATCAGATGGCGTTGGTAACGGTACATCGGGGCAAACCTTAATGCATAATGGAACAGCATGGATTGGTAATTCAAACCTTTATAACAATGGGACGAACATTGGTATCGGAACACTATCTCCTGCTTCGAAATTACATGTGTTTACACCTTCTTTTTCTGCAAAACTCGGAACCACGAGTCAAGGAGTTTATGGAGAACATTCCGTTTCAGGAAGTTATGGTTGGCTTGGCGCTTCCAATGAAGGAGGTTACGGCTTCAGCCCAAACGGTTATGGCATGCGCGGACAGACTACCAATGGGTATGCGTTTTATGGTGAACACTCTGCATCAGGTAACAGTGGTTGGATAGGATCATCAAATGAAGGATTATATGGTAACAGCATTGGAGGATTTGGTGTTAAAGGAAATACAGCAAACGGATATGCCATATATGGAACAGCCACTGGGACAGGTTTTGCAGGTTACTTTTCGGGCAAGGCCTTTGTTAGTGGCAATATGGGAATAGGGGAGTCTGTTCCAAACCGTAGACTTTATGTGAGCGATTTACAAGCCGGGCTGTCTTATCCGCTTAAGCTGGAAAACAAATATACCATCGAAAATGAAGCTGCCGTTGGAATTTTATTTTCAGCGGGCGGTTCGGGAACAAATGACAGGGGAAAAGGTGCATTGGCTTACCAGTATACGTCAACCTGGAACAGGGGTTCGTTTCATTTTCTTCAAAATGCCGAAACCAATGCCAATAATCCTACCCTTGCAAATGCCGTTATGACGATTACCAACAGCGGCAATGTAGGCATGGGAACAACCAATCCCCAGGCAAAACTGGAGGTAGCAGCAAACGCCGGTCCGCATATCATTATCAATGATCTGAATGGCAGCAACGACAGGCCCGGGATAAAATTTTCAAACAACTACATTCATTACATCGCAGGCGATGACCTTACAGATGAATATTTCGGGTTCTATTCAGGTTTTGGAGATAACAGAACTTACGATGCCATCTTAGCTGTATATGGCAAAGCAACCAGTAACTGGGGTAAATACCTTGGACTATCGCACAACGGAACCAGCGGGCGTATCTTTACTGATGCCGGTGACCTTTTGCTAGAGCCAGCAGGTGGGGTGGCCATCAATACTACCTCGGCCGGAGCATATAAATTAAATGTAAGTGGCGATGTGTATTTTAGCGGCACGATTAAAACGTCTATCAAAACAGAATCCATCATTATACCACCTGCGGCATTTACCTGCGACTTTAACGACAGGGGTTATTATAACGGTGGTGAAGTAATCATGACCAATGATCTCCTTATTAACGTGAATGGTTTTGAAGCTCCTGTTTATTTACCGCATAATGCAACGGTTGTAAAAGTTACCAGTTACTGGCAGGATAATTCAACCAATAGTGGTACTCTATTATTTAGCCGTACGAAACTTACAGATGGTTCGGATAATACTTTATCCGCTAATTATACATACTGGCAAAGCACAGTAAGAAACTACCTCACAGATACAACCATTGAAACGCCGGTTATTGATAACAATAATTATATGTACTATTTGGGCTTGCTTTTATACAATGACATTTTATTTTATGGTGCTAAAATAGAATATACTTATGATGAGATAAAGTAAACTGAAATTCAGAAATTAAATTTCGCAAATAATTGGGCTTGCAAAAAATTTGGTTTAAAGATAAACATTACTATGTTCAAGAAATTATCTTAAAAGAGCGACCCGCGTCTGGCGCATTCTATGGTAAAAACCAAATAAATTTACAAAAAATTTATGCTGCAAATTTATACGTATTAACATAAGGAGTTCCGCGG
>JAFGBL010000204.1 GCA_016933115.1 Bacteroidales bacterium
ATGGATTCTTCTGACAATTCATTATCGAAACATAGTTATACCGTTTTAGTAGCAGAAGATGAAGAAGTTAACTATTTGTATATAGAAGTCTTGTTTGAAGATGAAACTGAAGGCAATTATAACCTGATTCATGCCAAAAACGGACAGGAGGCAGTTGAGATTTGCATGGAAAACAATACCATTGACCTTGTTTTAATGGATATAAAAATGCCAATATTAAACGGACATGAAGCCACAGAAAAGATAAAAGAGAAATTTCCAAAATTGCCGATTATTGCACAAACGGCATACTCAACAGAAGCAGACAAACAATTGGCTCTAAAACACGGATGTGATGATTTTATTTCAAAACCGATTAAAAAAGAAAAATTGCATGAATTGATTATTAAGCATTTGATTACGAAATAATTACTGACACTAATACGCAATATACCTAAGCCGGGGTATGTGAATAATTTAAACTTTGTACATTTAATAAAAATTATAGCGCTTTGACAAGTTGGAGCTCTAAATTCCGGCCTCCGCATATTGCCAAACCGAAAGAGAGCAGCTATAAAAAGATCATCAGGGTTGTCAATGATAACGATCCTGATTCAGAAATTTATTTGTGTGGATACCAGGACAGGGGAGACGCACAAGGACTTTCTGACTGGGATTTACTAATATTGCTCAACCGGAGACTGGTACCCTTTGAGGTTGAAACAAAATTTATGGACGAATTATATGAAATAGAACTTGAAACCGGTGAGATAATCTCCCTGCTCAGATATTTCGGGAACGAATGCTTAATCAATCATTCAATAACACCTTATTCGAAAACATTCAAAGAGAAGGAGTACGAATAAAATGAAAAGCCGCATGCTGACAAAATGAGTTTCTCCTAACACCTTAAAATGAGATAAAAATATTTTCTTGCAATATTTTGAACTATAACAAATCCAAATTTTTATACTATGAGACGATTAACACACTTTCTTTTCATTTTTATTGCAGCCGGGTTTTGTTTGACAGCTTGTAAACAAAAGACAACCAGCAACCAGGAACTAGTTATCAGAACCACCTCTGGGGAGGTCAGTGGCAGTTATAACGATAGCGTATACGCTTTTATCGGGATACCTTATGCCAAGGCCGAAAGATTTATGCCTCCGCAGGATCCCGATGCCTGGGATGGTGTTCTGGAATGTAAGGATTTTGGGCCGGTTGCTAAACAAATAGTACCATGGTATCCCGATTCCATTCAGAATGAAAAAGAACTCTTCAGTGTTAATGTGTGGACACAAGGGATTAAAGATAATAAAAAGCGCCCGGTAATGCTCTGGTTGCATGGCGGTGGTTTTCACATTGGCGCCAGCAACGATCCCATGACTTATGGGGAAGCCCTGGCAAAAAAGGGCGATCTGGTATTCGTTTCGGTAAATCACCGGTTGAACATTCTTGGCTTTCTCGATTTGTCGGCATGTGGATCAAATTATGCACAATCGGCCAATGTTGGTATGCTTGACATCGTGAAAGCCCTTGAGTGGATACAAAATAATATTGAGAAGTTTGGAGGCAATCCATCCGATGTTACCATTGTTGGCGAATCAGGTGGTGGCGGAAAAGTTGGCACCCTCATGTGCATGCCGGCCGCAAAAGGTAAGTTCCACAAGGCAATAATTCAAAGTGGAACTCTTCTTAATACTATGACTAAAGAGAAATCGCAGGAACTGGGTTTAGCTGTTCTTGAAAATTTGGGACTTACACCGGACGATGTTGAAAAACTGGATACCATTGCTTACCTGGATTTAGTGAAAGCAGGGAACGAGGCAATAGCAAAAATCTCCGGACCACGGATACCAGGGTCTCCAACCATGTATGGCTTTGCACCTTCTGCTGATGGAGCTGTTTTACTCCAGCAACCCTTCAGCCCCGGATTTGCTGATATTTCTTATGAAATACCCCTTATGATAGGTTCCACGCTAAATGAGCTGATGCCCACTTTTTATGGCGAAAAAAACCTGACGTTGGATCAGGCTAAAGAACGTCTGAAAAAAGAATATGGTAAAAATACCGACAAATACATTGAGCTTTTCGCCAGGGCTTATCCCGATTATACACCACAGGATCTTCTGTCTATTGATAAGGTTTTCAGGCCGTATACCATACGCACCGCCGATGCAAGGGCATCAGAGTCAGGCGCTCCGTTGTATGTTTATTTCTTAGCCTGGAAAAGTGGTGTTGACAATGCATCAAAAGGTTCTTTCCATGGCTTGGACATTCCTTTGGCATTCAATACGGTTGACCTTAGACCTGATTGGACAGGCAATACCGAAGAAGCATGGAAAATGGCCGATAAAATGAGTTCGGCATGGATAAACTTTATCAAGACCGGTAACCCGAATGTTGAGGGTGTGCTGCCTGTATGGGAGCCTTATACTGCCGAGAACGGTGCTACTATGTATTTTGATAACGAGTGCAGGATAGTAAATAACCACGACAGGGAATTGATGAATTTCATTAAACCTATTGATTAGTCGTTTGAGTTATTCGCTAATTTTCTGAATAACATCAGCTATTTTTTATGTTTAACTGTAAGCTTGTAAAACAGCGAAGAATTAAAAAAATAGGTATAAACGAGAAGTATTGACATGGTTCTGAAAAATGCACGACGGCACAATAATCAGGTGTAGACTTTCCTGACTAAAAGGGTGAACTTACCGGGCCCCCGCGAACTTCTTTCAGGCAAAAAGTCGGTAATCCCATTTATCATTCTTAAAATGTCAAGTGAAAATCCTTATTATTAGTATTATTGCAAATCAGTATAGTGCATTTTTCATAAACAACCATTATCAACACCTTAAAGCTTTACAATGAACAGAAAATTCAAAACATTCTGGCTGATACCGGGCCTGGTAATATTGGCTGGATTCGGGTTACTGGGATTTAGCCATCCTTCAGGGGACAAACCTGACGATGCTGTCAAAAGTGATACGCTACCGGGTCTTGCACCCTACTTCACACCCGCCACAACAAAAAAAATGACACCGGATGCTGAAGGATTCATTCAGCGTTGGTTACTCCTTGAACCCATTAACAAACCCAACCGAAGCAATACGGTATTTACCGACAGCTACCTCAGGAACGCATTTGATACGCTCTACTTTCCGGACCAGTTTACGGTACTTCCCAAAGACGGAGAAAAAGTGAAAGTGGGAGAACAGGAGCTTACCTGGCATGCATTGGAGAGCACAAATTTCAATGTCAAACTGTTTCGTTTGGCTTCAGGCCTGGGAAAACAGATATATGGCGTTCTTTTTTGGGCGGTCACGGTGGTCAACTGTCCGGAAGAAATGAACAATGTAAGGATGTCGGCAGGGTCAAATTCTGCCTCCATGTGGTGGCTGAATGGAGAGGAAGTTCTGATACTTTCCGGCGACAGGCGCATGGTAATGGACGATGGTGTTTCGCGCCGCCTGACACTTAAAAAAGGAAAAAATATCATCCGGGGAGCTGTGATCAATGGTCCCGGAATGAGTGATTTCTGCATACGCTTCCTGGATGAAAATGGGGAACCGGTAAAGAATATCACCATAAGCTGTAACTGAATCAGTCATCCGGAAAAGTCGCAATCGAATAGAAATTGATGTAGTATGAGACTAAAAATCAAAATAATAAGCACAACAGCCCTGTTAACTGTGTTGTTTGCAGGAAGCCTTACAGCACAGGTTGGGAAACCCTTTATACACGATCCCTCAACCATCATGGAATGTGAGGGTAAGTACTATACCTTCGGCACATTCGCAGGCGGATTAATATCCGAAGACGGCTGGACCTGGAATCCGGGAGGAGTCAGACCCGGTGGCGGAGCCGCCCCGGATGCAGTAAAAATCGGTGATCGCTACCTGATCGCCTATGGCGCAACAGGTGGCGGTCTGGGTGGCCGGCATAACGGAATTATACTCACCATGTGGAATAAAACTCTTGACCCGGATTCTCCCGATTTTAAGTATTCAGAAGCTATCCAGGTTGCTTCATCGGATGGCGAAGAAGATTGTGATGCCATCGATCCGGGACTTCTCCTCGATCCTACGGACGGCCGTTTATGGTGTTCGTACGGCACTTATTTTGGGTTCATCCGACTGGTAGAGCTGGATCCCAAAACGGGAAAACGTGTTGAGGGCAACGAACCGGTGAATATAGCCATCGATTGTGAAGCCACCGACTTACTATACCGCGACGGATGGTACTACCTTCTCGGTACACACGGGACCTGCTGCGATGGTCCAAACTCAAGCTATAATATCGTGGTTGGCCGCTCCAGGAAGGTAACAGGCCCCTACCTTGATAATGTCGGACGGGATATGCTGAAAGGGGGCGGAAAAATGGTACTGGCAGCCGGCGGAAGGCTTATCGGCCCCGGGCACTTTGGTCTTTGGGACCAGGGCAGTGGTGTTCAAAAAATGTCCTGCCACTATGAAGCAGACCTCGATCAGGGCGGATACAGCGTCCTGGGCATTCGTCCCTTGCTCTGGAAAAATGAATGGCCGGTTGCAGGGGATAATTTTAAAGAAGGAACCTACGAGATTGAATCCGAGAGAAGAGGATATGCCCTTGAGTTGGTTGTCGATTTTGTACGCATGCCGCGTGGAGGCAGATGGTTTGACCGCGACGAGAATGAACCCATAGAGTCAGTTCCTTCACAGGAATTGGCTGATGTTATTGATACCTGGCCAGCCGGGAACACTGATGTAAGAATCGGAGATTACATGTGCCGCCCACATCAGAAATGGACGATTACCGCAGTTCCCGGTGCGGGAGGCTATCCCGGAGGACCTTATTATAAGATCGTAATTGCGGGAACCGACCGGGCATTGGCAGCAACTGCAGAGGCTGAAGTGATCACGGTACCTGAATTTACCGGGGCACCGGAACAATTATGGCGGATCGATCAGTTGATTGACGGAACTTACAGAATAATGCCCAAGCTTGTTCCGGACTCAAAAGCCAGGCTGGCACTTGTTTCTTCCGGCGACAGTACACCAACACTGGCTGTCTTTGACATGAATAGTGATAATTCCAAGTGGAACTTTAGGGACCACTAAACAATGTCTCAGAAGTGCTATTAAATACAAGCCAAACCATTTTCTTTTGCCGGAAGAAAGTTTAGTTGGACTGAAAAAAGTGTATTAACATACTAAAGAAGGGAAATAATGATTATCAGAAATTTAATTTCAGGCTTTTTACTAATTGTTGTGCTGGCTGTCACGGTGAACGGTCAGGAAAACACGGATACAACATCCCGGGTGACCCTTAAAGAGGCCTATGCCGGGAAATTCCTCATTGGAGCAGCAAGCGATCTAAAGGGACTTTCCGAAGCTGAGCTGACAAGCGTAAAAGTGCAATACGATATTCTAACCCCGGAAAACTGCATGAAACCGCAACCCCTTCATCCCTGGGAGAATAAGTACAACTATGAAACTGCCGATACCCTGGTTGACTGGTGCCGGCAGAATGGGGTCATGGTTTGGGGACATACCCTGATATGGCACGCACAAACAGCGCCCTGGTTCTTCCAGGCTGTAAATCCGGAAATTGTTGAAGAAGCTGAACCGGCCCCGCGACCCTGGATGAACTGGGATCCTAATGCACCTCGTCCCACGATGGCTGAATTCTGGCGTAAAAGCATTACCGGCGAGATGGCAAGCCGCGAAGTTGCCCTGGAACGATTGGAAAAGCATATCAAGACCGTGGTGGGCCGGTACAAAGGCCGCATTATCGGATGGGACGTTGTCAATGAATCTATCGCCGATGGTGGCGACGGATCAACGGAAAACCTCCGGGATTTCAGCTGGTACGAGGTTGTAGGTCCCGATGTGTTGACCCTGGCCTTCAAATGGGCCCACGAAGCCGATCCGGAAGCTGAGCTGTACTATAACGACTACAACATTGAGCAAGGTGCCGTTGAGAACACGGGTAAACATGCCAGTTCCCTGTTACTGCTCAAACGTCTCATCGCAGAAGGTGCCCCGATTACCGGTGTGGGTATTCAGGGACACTGGCACCTGGACACGGACCTCGCCGACGTCGAAAAGGCGATTGAGAACTACGCGGCTCTCGGACTGAAGGTAGCCATTACTGAACTCGATGTGACCGCAACCGGTGATAACAGCGGTGCTTTCGGAGTGAATCAGGGTGACAGGACTATCCCGGAAGAGAACTACCAAAAGCAGGCTGAAGTATACAAACAGTTGTTCGAAATCTTTATGCGTCACGCCGATGTCATTGACCGCGTAACTTTCTGGGGTCTTAGCGATGCTCGTTCATGGCGCTGGGGGCAGGATGCGCTTTTGTTTGATGGCCAGCTGAACCCTAAACCGGCGTTCAGGGCGGTTATTGAGGCTGCCATAGATTAGGTAAATGCCCTTTCCCCGGGCATGCTGGTGGGATAAATTATTGTATAAAAAACATGCCGGCTGATTCTGCAGAATACCTAAAAGCAACTAATTTGTGCTTTGGGAATGTTCACGGCCGATGGATGTCCTGGCTATACAAGCTGTTTGACCAGACCGGCGGGCCAATGGCCAACAAAATAATCGGATCAGAAAGTAAAAAAAGGAACGAACCCGTTGAGCATCAAAGTAAAATAACTTTTTATTTTGGACCAACTGGTTCGTTCCCTAAGCTGTTAATTGCTTATTTCTATCCGTTGAGTGCGAAAAGATTCGCCATTGCTAATCCTTAAAAGATACACTCCATTTTTTAATTCCATATTGAAATGTAATTCAGGTAAATAGCTAACAGGGGCATTATAAACTGACTTGCCCGTGATATCCAGGATTTCTATCTGATTATATTGAAAATTTGCAGAGCTGATCACGATGTTGTTTGAAGCAGGATTGGGATAAATAAGTACGTCATCCATCAAATTTGAGTTTAAACTGCTTTCAAAACTTTCCTGAACATCGAAGTAGTTAATATTGAATCCTCCGGTTACCACTACAATTTTAAGGTAATGTTGTCCCTGGGGTATGGATATATCCCTGATTACAGAGGTGAATTTTTGCCAATCGCCTGTGCTTGGGACATTAATGGTTCCGATTTTTACATCATCGATATAGTAGTCAAATTTCGCCCCTGAAGATTGAGCGGCAAGCCGGAATTTGATCTGATATTCGGTTATGTCAGTATTGTTTTCAATGGCATACACCAACCAATCGTCCGTCTCGGTCCAGCCAACATTCAATCCGCCACCGGCATCGCTTGTGGTTTCCGTATCTGTACCCAATTGCATACTATAATTTTCAGCTTCAACTGTTCCGGGCACCTGCGAATAAACTGGCTCGGCAAGTGGATTGACCACAGCAACATCTGTAAAGGCTTCCAGGGCACCTTTGTCAGCTGCAAAAATATCCCCGGGAGTGTAGGTTATCAGAATCGAATCCCCATAGTACAAATTACTGAAAAGGTTCAGGCGGATCGTGTTTTTCAGATTAAAGACCTCCTTAATCGCTCTTTCTTCGCCATTCACCCGCAATGAAAGTTGTGAGATCTGACTATCAACCATATACATGGGTTTGGAGAATTCCAGGGAAACCGCCATGGCACTTTCGTACACGATGGCAGAAATAATCTGTACCGGTAAACCCTCCGAATTGTTCGTTACGATATAGGCCGGGTCACTTTTTAGCAGGCCGCTGTCCAGCGAAGCAATGTTATTTCCCGAATAGGCTAGCACCAGTGTATAATCGGCATAAACCGTATCTCCAAGCGGGAATACCAAAGTAGCAGAATCTGCATTCAAATACTCACACTGGATAAGGGGAATGTCCATTTCTCCATTGTAATCGGCTTTCAAAGCCAGTGTTGAAATGTCGGCAGGCAAGAGCATTTTTTTGTTAAAACTGGCGATAAGGGTATCCCCTTTGCCGGTAACCCAAAGTTCTGTGAATTTTGGCGAAGAACCATAGAGCTGATTATCGATAAGCGTATCACCGAATTCTGCCAGTGCCTTGTCATAAACAGATAGCACATTACCGCCGCTATAGGAAATATGAACATCATTATTTTTCAGAATACTATCCGCCATGAAAACAGCTAAATGAAGTGAATCCGCCATGATCACCGTATCAATGTCAGCAACCACTCCGTCGACTTTCACAGCAAAACCTTCATATTGACTTTGTTCTTTGATCGGTTTTGTAAACCTTACCTGGATCAGTTTTGGATCTGCATCATAAACCGAAGCAGCTTTATACCTGGATATGCCATAATCGAGTGAGAATTTTTTACAAAAGTCCCATATTTCCTGGCTGGAATTTACCCCATTATCCTGAATTGAGTGCCAATGTCCTTTGTTATTCAGGGTAATTAAAACAACTTCAACCGAATCGATACCCGGACCCCAGTAAGATTTACTGTCCCCATAAAGCGAACCCTCCGGATAGGGTTTAGTAATCTGGGCATCTGCCGGGCAACCATTTCTGGCTACCCAGGCATCCAGGCAGGCTGCCACTCCGCTGTACCCAACCACATCATCGGCTGTTCCATGCGTATGGATGATCGGGATAGGGCGGGAGCTGTTGGTATCCGGACCCTGCATCAGATAACCGCTCACCGGGGCAAAAGCTGCAATCTTATCCGCTATTTGAGTGGCCGCGTAATAGGTCATCATTCCTCCCATTGAAAAGCCTGAAAGATATACTCTGTTGCGATCTATACTATAACGGTCGGCCATTTCATCGATAATGGCAAGAATAAAGTCGATGTCTGTTGTTCCTGAAATATCCCAGGAATTATTGATACCGCCCGGATAAACCACTACAAAATTATTTTCCTTGGCAATGAGTTCCCATTTCGTTTGGTTTTTCTGGTAGTTTATGTCCTGGTTATATCCATGCATGGATATCAGCAGCGGACGGCCGGGAATGATGCCCGAAGGGGCATATACCAGCATTTTACGTGTGGTACTGCCAACCATAAAATCCTCTATCTGTGCATTCGAACTATTCGAAATGCCGATGAGTCCTGTTAAAATCAGCAGGAGATGTAAATAGATAACATGCTTTTTCATAAAAATACTTTTTAATAGGTGTAACAAGCGCCAGGTTCGGCCATTGTAAATATTGATTTACATGGTCTTTAATTGATAGCAAGAGCTTTCTGAGTCAATACATTTACGTGCATTTATTCAGACACATTGCTGGCTAAAGATAAATTAAATACGAGATTTCGCAAACGAAATTCCTCCGGACTATTCTGCACGGGACCCTAATTGGCCTATAAAAACGGAGAATGCATACCCTATATTTTTGCAGACTTTTTGTCCTGAATAAGCGAAAAACGTACCCTGAAGAAATAAAACCAGGTAGTTCCCTAGGTGCTTGAGGAGCATGAAAAAATACCGCCCCCAGGATTAATGTAGATTTCGGGGAAACTGTGAATGGAAGCATCGGTATGGTCAGGATTAACATGTGCTGCAATCAATACAATCCGTTTTTAGTAAGAGAGGAGACAATTTTGTCCAGATCTTTTATGGTGGTCCCGGCATCAATCAGAATGGACTTGTCTGTACCTGTAAGATATAGACTTTCATTCCACATTTAATGATCTGTTCCGACTCAGGCGTGCTCATCACTTTGATGAATAACAACATCATCATTACTAAAAACAATTTTCTCCTTCTTCTGTGTAAAACCTGTGTTACTTATAAGAACCAATAGTAAAACACTATAGAGAAGCATTTTCATCGTTGAATTGGAAAGGCTATAATGATTATTTTTTCTATTTTTAAGCTGTCTGATTTTTCAGGGAAAGCTTCCAATAGTTTTTATAATTGATTTCGCTAAGGCATCACAAAACCGCATAATGAAAAAAATATTTTACACATCGCTCTACCTGATATTTACCATCGTTTGCAGTGCTCAAAACCCGATCATCCAAACAAAATATACCGCCGATCCCGCTCCCCTGGTACATAATGACACGGTTTTTCTGTATACCAGTCATGATGAAAACGATGCCTTTGGTTTTAAGATGCTGAACTGGATGCTATATTCTTCTACCGACATGGTGAATTGGACTGATCATGGGATTATTGCCGGAGTAAGTGAACCTTACAAAACATTCGCCTGGGCTGATGGCCATAGTGCATGGGCACCACAATGTATTGCCCGTAACGGCAAATTTTATTTATACTGCCCTACCATTCACCAGGGGAAAATGGCCATTGGTGTAGCGGTTGCCCACAGTCCGTACGGACCGTTTGTGGACGCAATTGGGAAGCCCCTGGTATTTAGGGCGAACCACGGCGATTATGACCCCACCGTTTTTATCGATGAGGATGGGCAGGCCTATATGTATTGGGGAGGAAACGGTCCCTGTTATTACGCGAAACTGAACGAAGACATGATCTCTATTTCTGGCGATATCCAGGTTGCCTCGATCGACTTTACCGGAACTCCCCCGGAAGCTGCCTTTACCGAAGGTCCGTGGATCTGGAGAAAGAAGAACCATTACTATTTGGCGTATGCTTCGCGTTGCTGTCCCGAGGGGATCGGCTATGCCAGGAGCGACAGCCCTACAGGCCCCTGGAAATGCATGGGTACCATTATGGACCCCGATGACAGATCTTCGGGAAACCATCCGGGAATCATCGACTACAAAGGAAACTCTTATGTGTTTGGGTTTAACTATGCCATTCTGAAACAAACCCTATCAAAACATAATGAAAGACGCTCAATTTGTGCAATGAAAATGACCTATAATGAAGATGGCACAATACAAAAACTGCCCTGGTGGGCCGAAACAACACTATCACAGATTGGAACTCTAAACCTTTACAATAAAACCGAAGCTGAAACTATGGCCTATAGCGAAGGCATTACAACAGAATCGGCAACGGAATGGGAACGTAACATCCCCTGGGACAAAGGCAAAAAAATTGCCGATCGCTTATATGTAACTTCAATTCATAATGGTGATTACATTAAGGTACAGGGCGTTGACTTTTCAAATGGGGCTGATTCAGTTGAGGTTAGCGTGGCCTCACTTTATGGTGGCATAATCGAAATCCATACCGACAAAACCGATGGACCTGTGATTGCCATTGTCGATATAAACACCTCCGGCGAGGGCGATATCTGGAAAACACTATCAGCCCCGGTAAGTAAGGTAAGCGGTGTCCACGACCTGTACTTTGTCTTCAAGGGAGAAAAAGATCTGTTCAACTTTGACTGGTGGAAGTTTTCAAAATAATAATGTAGAACATATGTATAAAATATAGATTTATGAGGTTGAAAGTGTATTACAGCGGTTTTTCATTTTTTATTTGTGAATGAATTATCGGCAATCCTCCGGATATTGCCCTACAAAACAGGGCTGATGATACACAATTTGGACAACCAGGGATAACCAGATAATTTGGCAACAAACCTTCGGATACGAAATCAGATTTATGAAGCCTAAAGCCACTTTTACCCGCTTAGCTGCCAGCTGTAAATAAATGGCGGCTACCTGATGTGAAATCAGTCACTTTGACTCTCCAAAAGTCAATCCCAACCTCCCAAAAAACCAGGTTTTACCAATCCAGCCCCTGAATTTGAAACATAATTAATATATTTAATTTCTCTATTAACAGGATAAGAAAAATTATGAAGAAAATTAATCGAAGAATTTTAATAATAAGTATTTCATTGGGATGCTTGTGCCCTCTAATCCTTAATGCTCAGGAGAAGTTATATCAAAACGAATTTTCATTGAGTGAGGTAAGCCTTTTGGACGGTCCATTTAAAGATTCACGGGACCTTAATATTAAGGTTTTATTACAATACGATGTGGATCGCTTATTAGCACCGTATCGGAAAGAAGCTGGTTTGCCAAAAAAAGCAGAATGTTACCCAAACTGGGATGGTTTGGATGGGCACATAGGAGGCCACTATTTATCGGCAATGGCCATGAATTATGCTGCCACAGGAAACCGGGAGTGTAAATCCCGAATGGAATACATGATTAAAGAACTTAAGGAATGCCAGGAAGCTAACACAACAAACCATCCCGAATGGGGTATTGGGTATGTTGGAGGAATGCCAAATAGTGACACCATATGGTCAAAAATAAAGGCGGGAGATGTTGGGGCAATATGGACTGCCTGGGCACCCTATTACAATATTCATAAAACCTTTGCCGGTTTACGAGATGCATGGTTATATGGAGATAATGAGGAGGCAAAGGCTTTGTTTTTGAATTTTTGCGATTGGGCGATAGATATTACTCAGGGTTTGTCTGATAAGCAAATGGAAGATATGCTGGCAAACGAGCATGGGGGAATGAATGAAGTGCTTGCAGATGCCTTTCAGATTACCGGTGATGAGAAATACCTTACTGCTGCAAAAAGATATTCTCACAAACAATTCCTGGAGCCTTTGTCGCAAGGTATCGATAACCTGGACAACAAACATGCAAATACGCAAATACCAAAATTTATTGGTTTCGAAAGGATTGCTGAACTAAGTGGCGATGAGGAATATGCAAAAGCTGCAAGCTTTTCCTGGGAAACCATTACCGAGAATCGTTCCCTGGCCTTTGGAGGAAACAGTCGTAGAGAGCATTTTCCAAGTGTAACATCGTGTTTTGATTATTTGCTTGTTACCGATGGCCCGGAATCGTGTAATACTTATAATATGTTGAAATTGACCGAGGATTTGTTCAGGCGTCAGCCGGAGGCAAAGTACATGGATTATTACGAAAGGGCAACGTTTAACCATATCCGGTCAACGCAACACCCTGAACATGGGGGTTATGTTTATTTTACTTCAGCCCGTCCGCGTCAGCACCGCAAATATTCAGCCCCCAATATGGCCATGTGGTGTTGTGTGGGTACCGGAATGGAAAATCATGGTAAATATAACCAGATGATATTTACTCACTCGGACAATAACTTATACTTAAATCTTTTTATTGCTTCACAACTTAACTGGAAAGAGAAAGGTGTTGAAATTAAACAGGAAACCAGTTTTCCAAATGAAGAGCAAACCAAACTGACGATCACAAAAGGAGCTGCGGAATTTAGGCTGTTAATCCGGTATCCGGGATGGGTAAGCGAAGGGGCCCTTAAAATTTTGGTAAATGGGAAAGAATTTACCTGTTCTGCAAAACCTTCTTCCTATGTTAGTATAGACAGAAAATGGAAAAAAGGCGATGAGGTTCAGGTTTTCTTACCCATGGAAAACAGCATTGAAAGAATGAACAATGTGCCTGATTATATTGCTATAATGCATGGCCCAATATTACTTGGGGCTAAAACAGGAACGGAAGATATGGGAAATCTTATTGCAGGTGATGGCCGTTTTGACCAGTACACCGGCGGCAGAATGTTACCAATAGATAAAGCCCCGATCCTGATTTATGACGATATTGAAAACATAGGCAATAAACTGGAACCTGTTGAAGGAAAACCCCTGACCTTCAGGTTAAATGTTAAAATGGTTAATCCTATTGAAAGCCTGGTTCTTGAACCATTTTATCAAATTCACGATTCAAGATACCAACTATATTGGCTCTCATTAACCACCAACGGATATCAACACTATATAGATTCTCTTTCGAAATCGGAAGAAGAAAGACTTGCACTTGAAAGACGCACGGTCGATAAGGTAAATACGGGTGAACAACAACCTGAAACAGACCATAAGATGCAAAGCCAGGGTTCCCGTACAGGTAATAACTTTGATGAGATGTATCGGGAAGCCGGTAGTGAAGGATTCTTTAGTTACGATATGGTAACTAGCTCCCAAACCAACCTAAACCTGTTTGTGAGGTACTGGGGTGCCGAATGGGGAACCAGAAAATTTGATATCTTCATTGACGATGAACACTTAATAACTGAGGATAATACCAACAAATGGAATCAGTCTCAATTTCAAAATGTTGAATATCCCATCCCCAACGCCATGATTGAAGGGAAAGAAAATATCAGGGTTAAATTCCAGGCTCTTCCGGGAGGTACAGCCGGTGGTGTGTATTATATCCGGTTGGTAAAAACAAATTAATATGGCAACCAGACTAAAATTATCAGAAGCTCCGGGCATGCAGCCTGCCTCTGCTTATGCAATTTGGCGTGATGTGGTATGATTGAATTTGCAGATAACTGAAAAGGTTGACTTTAAATCAGGTTTTAAAAAATAAACTATATTTGAAAAATAACGCTATAAAAAAAACTTAATATGTCTTTTAAACCTATAAATCTGGCTAAAATATCCATTTTAGTTCTCGTACTCTTCATGGCTAAATCCGCAAAAGCCCAGGATGGAACAATTTACCCGCTCGATCCTCCGGCCGAACCAAATGCTATTCTGCTTGGCACAGGGGGTGTCGATAACCAACCCGCATCAGAGACATGGTTCCGGCAGTGGGGCGACCCAATGGCCCGTAACATCACCACTGCAACGCTTACCCCATTCCTGCCGGAACCTGGTAAAGCAAACGGTGCAGCCGTGATTGTGGCTCCGGGAGGAGGCTATCTATGGCTGTCGATGGGAAACGAGGGCTGGGAAGTTGCAGAGGCGCTCGCAAAGCAGGGAATCACCGCTTTTGTTCTCAAGTACCGGCTCAATCCAACTCCTGAGTCGATCGATGATTTTACTGTCTGGATGAATCGTGTATTCACACTTCCCGCTGAAACCTCAGATTCTACCAATAACGCGGCATCGCCACGTCCCATGAAACCAGACCTTTCCAACCAACTCGAAGACGCTGAAGCCGCCTATGCCATGATTATTGAACGAGCTGAAGAGTGGGGTGTCGATACCAGCAGAATCGGTATGATCGGCTTTTCGGCAGGTGCCGGCCTCACCATGCACTCAACCCTGAACTCCCAAACAATGAACCTGGCCTTCATCGGACCGATCTATGGCGGTATGGGTGCGGTAGACGTACCAGCGGATGCTCCGCCAATGTTCAATGTTATTGCCACGGATGATTTTCTTTTCAGGGGTCAGTTTGGTGTCATCGATTCATGGTACAAAGCAGGAATACCCGTCGAGTTTCATCTTTATCAGAATGGAGGTCATGGTTTCGGTCTGGGAAATCCCGATAGGACCAGCAATCGTTGGTTTGATGCCTTTATATACTGGTTGGATGTAAACGGTTTTCTTACAGCCGGGCTGGGTGAGTGATGAGAGATTTTTCTTCCCGCGTTCAGAGGGAGGAAATAGATTCCGGTAAAAATTAATTCGGTTGGAGCAGGCTAACTGTCAACAGCTTGTTTCTTCTGAACGGGTAAACATTAATACCACCACAATACCGGATTGATAAGTTGGCGGCTCCGAAATCCCGGCCAACTTATATCGGCAACACGTTAGCAATAATGCCTTGAGAAACATTCTGCACAAACAAAGTTCCCGATTTGAGAATTTTATCCCATCCTTGTTCCCAGATAGTGAACTATGAAAAGAATATTTGCAAAAAGTACCCTTAGAGAGTTCTGGGAAAATTATCCCGATTCCGAACAGTATTTAAAATTGGTAGATATGGAATTAAAACCGATTAAAACAGAAATGGATTACAGGGAAGCATTGAAAAGATTATAAGATATTTTCGATGCCAAACTTGATACGCCTGAGAGCGATGAGTTAGAAATTCTTGGATTATTGGTTGACGATTATGAAAACAAACATTACCCGATTGAAGCGCCAGACCCGATTGAAGCGATTAAGATACGGATGGAAGAATTGCACCTTAAACAAGTGGATTTGATACCTGAGATTGGTGGTAAAAGTCGAGTATCAGAGATTTTGAACCGTAAGCGTAGATTGACAGTCGAAATGATTCGAAAATTGACGATTCGACTGAATTTATCCGCTAATTTGTTAATTAGAGATTATCAACTAATCCAGTAGGCACATTTTGCTAACACCTTACAAAACAACTGGTTGTCAGTGGTATGTAAATTTGTTTGCCCCGCTTCAATATTTTACTACAGTGGTTTGGAACGTAACCCGCACTTCCATTATAACCAAACGCTTGTTCGGAATACCATAGTTATCTTAATAAATCTCTACTTGCTGACATAGGGTTGTCACTTACTGTTTATAGGTTTATAGAAACTAAGAAATGATTATGACAACGATTAATGATTTTGAAACATTTGATGGTAAGCATTGTGAAACTACTGCTACCAAGTGTTTTTTGCTGCATGAAGAAGTTGACATGACTGAGCCAATGGTTCCGGGAATTAGTCAGGGATTTGTTAATTTCAAACAAGGACAGGATAAACAACCTACGGCATTAAGATCTTAGTATGAAATGAACAGACTCGACAGACTTACCAGCATTCTCATTCAGCTTCAATCTAAACGACTGATTACTGCCCGTGAAATTGCTGAACGATTTGAAGTTACAAACAGGACAATTTACAGGGATATTCACACATTAAGACTTGCAGGTGTTCCAATTGGCGAAGAAGAAGGGAAAGGTTATTTTTTAGTTGAAGGTTATCGGTTACCACCTGTGTTGTTTACCATGGAAGAAGCAAGGGCTCTGATAACAACAAGTAAAATTTTAAGCTACCATACCGAAGATTCTCTCAGACAAAATTACGAATCTGCACTTTTTAAAATAAAAGCTGTTTTATCACTCAGCGACAAAGACAAATTGGAATTTTTAAATTCAAGAATCGGATCTCAAAAACCCTGGGCACCGGCAAGTTTGTATTTAGACAGCATCCAGCATTCCATTACGGATAGCGAAAAACTGAAAATAGTGTATCAGTCAAAAAAGGAAGATGAAAGCAATTTTATTAATCGTCATGGCTTCACTTTCAGGAAGTGTAAGCGAGGCACAAACCCGGGAAAGTATGACAGCAAAACAAATCACAATCAGGGACAAACAAGTTGAAATCAATTATCTTCAACAAGGACAAGGCGACACTACCCTTCTGTTTTTACACGGTTGGTGTATTGACGGAACCTATTGGAAAAATCAGGTGGAATATTTTTCTGAAAATTACACTGTCTGCGCAATTGACCTGCCGGGCTTTGGCAAATCCAAAGCCGAAAGAACCAACTGGACAATTGAAGAATATGCCCATGATGTATCAGCATTTATTAATGCCATGGACCTTAAAAATGTTGTCATCGTTGGACATTCTATGGCAGGCGAAATTATGTTAGAAACTGCATTGACCGGCAATCCCAAAATCGTCGGCATCGTTGGCGTAGATAATTTTAAGTCTGTTGACGTTTCCTATACACCGGAACAACTGAAACAAATGACCGACTTTTTTCCAATGCTTGAAAAGGATTTTAAAAATTCTGCGCCTGCATATGCCGACTTGATGCTTTTTCACCCAACAACACCGAAGGAAGTGAAAGACCGGGTAAAAACTGATTTTGCAAACAGCGATTCCGCAATTGGATATGCAAGCTGTTTGAACCAAATGCAATACGCTTATGCCGATGCACAACGATTAGAACAGCTTAATTACAAGTTGTATTTAATAAACAGCGACGCTTTTCCGACAAATGAAGTTGGACTGAAAAGCCATTGCAAAACCAGTTTTCAGGTGGAAACTATTGCTGCAACCGGCCATTATCCAATGCTGGAAAAACCGGCAGAATTTAATTTAATACTGGAAAAAGTGCTGTCCGCAATGAAATAAACTGTCGGCAAAGCTTATATGGTCCGTAAGTGTGCGTCAAACATATTCTATCCAAAATAGAAAAGGAGAGAATTCATACCTGGATGGTTTGGAAATAGATGTTTATGATGCCACCGGCAGACTCGTGAAGGTTTGGGGTGAAATTCCCCTTACTTACTCGACTGGCAGAGCCTTCAAAAAGTATCCGTTAAATCAGCAATACTGAAAAGTTCAAGGTGGCGTTTTACAATTATTTTTCTGCCTTTCTTGCTGATTAAGCCTTCTTGCGTGAAATCACCGAGGATACGGACCAGGGTTTCAACGGCAATGCCTACAATATTTGCAAAGTCTTCACGTGTCAACTCAATCTCTATTTCATTATTGCTGTTTTTATTTTGCCGGAAATTCTCGTTAAGGATCAAAAGTGTCAGGGCTACTCTCTCCCGTACACTTTTTTTAGTGAACGTGGCAATAAAATTAACCATCACACCAAATTCATGGCTCAGTTTTTTCACCAATAGTTTTGATAATTCCTGATGCCTGTCGAGCAGGCGGACCAGTTTGTCTTTTGAAATAAAACCAATGGACGATTCGGTAATGGTTGCTGCCGAATCATGATACCTTTCGTCACCTAAAAAGGCTGCGTAACCGATCATTTCGCCTTCGCTGCATAAATAAATGATCTGTTCCTTCCCACTGTTCAATGATTTGAATTTCTTTATTTTCCCCGTTTTAACAAAAAAAATACCAGATGGGAAAGTTCCTTCATTAAATATGGTTTGCCCTCGCTTAAACCGCTTAACTACCATTTGCTTGTTAAAATCTTCTTTCACATAATCGGGTAAGCTCTCAAAATCGAATTCCCGTTTTAAATGAAACCGCTCACGTATTTTTACCAGTAAATCATCCATACATAGAAAATATTCACAAAAATACTGAAAATTGATTATAATCAATTTTATAGTTAATCTCAATCAATTATTCCAGATTAAGTACACTATAAATTTGCCTTGTTTTACAGATAATCATGCAATGAGTATAGAACTGGTATTGATATTGACATTGGTGGCCTTGTTTACGGGCATGTTGGGTATAGCAATTTTACCTGAGAGATTCAGGGCTGCATGGGTTATTTTTATTGTATTGCTTAATTCGATACTTACAGCAATACCTTCAGTTTCTGCATTTGGCGGACATACTCAATCAGGAAGTTTCTTCCTTTCTCATTTCCCCGGAATTGAAATAAAAATCGCGATTGACAAATTATCGGCCTGGTTTATTTTAATTATAAACTTCACTTCTGTTAACGGGATTCTTTTTGGCAGGGGTTACCTTAAATCGTATAAACACTTAACCACTAACCTTGACCTGCACTGGATATTTTACATGCTGTTTCATATTTCAATGGTTTGGGTATGTATGATAGACCATGGGATTGTTTTTCTGGTAGCATGGGAGTTGATGTCCATTTCGTCCTTGTTTTTGGTGATTTTTGAGTACCAGAATAGGGAAACCCTTAAAGCCGGGTTAAATTACATGGTTCAGATGCACCTGAGCGTTGTCTTTCTTTCAGCAGGTATCTTGTGGATTTACGCCGAAAGTGGTTCTTTTTCGCTTGCAGCTTTAAGTACGATAGATACCCATGGAAATGGTATCTGGATTATTATTTTACTCTTTATCGGATTTGCCATAAAGGCAGGTTTCCTCCCGTTTCATACCTGGTTGCCACATGCCCATCCGGCAGCACCTTCGCATGTATCGGGTGTAATGTCGGGTGTAATAGTGAAGCTGGGTATTTATGGTATTTTCAGGATTATTGCAGGAATAAACCACAATTGGTTGATTATCGGGGAAATACTTTTAAGCATCTCTGTGATTTCGGCACTTTACGGCATTATGAATGCCGCTGTGAAATACGATTTCAAACGTGCCCTGGCTTTTTGTACCGTAGAAAACATTGGTATTATTGGTATGGCTATGGGGCTGGGTTTGATAGGAATTGGTCTGGAAAACCCAGGCTTAATATTTCTTGGGTTCAGCGGGGCATTATTACACGTTTTAAACCACTCCTTGTTTAAGTCTCTTTTATTTTTTGGTGCAGGCAGCGTTTATCAGCAAACACATACACGAAACATAGAAAAACTTGGCGGGCTGATTAACTATATGCCGGTAACGGCAGTCTTATTCTTAATCGGGGCATTGTCCATTGGCGGATTGCCGCCTTTTAATGGCTTTGTTTCGGAATTTTTAATTTATAATGGTTTAGTAAGCGGAATGTTATCGGTTAAAGGCATTTCGGATATTATCCTGCTGGTACTATCTACCATAGGATTAGTTTTAGTAGGGGGTATATCCATTTTAACATTTACAAAAATGTTTGGGGTAATATTCCTTGGTAATAGCAGGTCTGAATTTCGTCACAAACCGGTCGAAAGTAGTTTTAGCATGCTGTTACCTCAATTCTTAATTGTTACTGTGATGCTCTCCATTGGCCTTTTCCCTAAGTTTTATCTGGCTTTGGTATCTCAAATTGTTTCGGATTCCTGTCCAGGTCCTTTATTGCCGGCCCACGCTGTAGTTTATCCATCGTATGAGGTCCTCAGCAGCATTGGCAGGGTAAGTGCAATTTTTATCATTTTAATTGGCGTTGTTATTCTTTTTAAATATACCGTAACAAAAAAGCGTGCTGTCAAAACCTGTGAAACCTGGGGGTGCGGCTATGTAAAACCTGTCGCTAAGGCGCAATATACCGGCCGTTCATTCGCACGAACCTTTGGAAATCTTATGGGAACAGTTATTAAGGAGAAGAAGAACTATCAGAGAATAGAACAGTCTCAGGTATATCCTGAAGTCAGGAGTTTTTCAACCTCCTATTTCGATATTATTGAGAAATACCTGGTTATGCCATTGGTCAGAAGGTTTAATCATGTGTTAAACTATTTCCAGTTTGTACAGAATGGGAAAATTCAATCGTATGTGATTTATGGCCTCTTTTTCATTCTGATAATATTTATGGGTAGCCTCTTAAATTTTATACACTAAAAGAATGGAAGTAAAACTGTTTGAACTATTCAATTGCTTAACTCTTGTTCTTATTGTTATCATTCCTTTTTTAGGCTTAAGACAACTGGCAGGATTTTGTGTGTCCGTAATTTCAGTTCAGGTTCTTATTGCATTCATCCTTGTTTTTTTGATTTTTCAACAGGGCACAACAACTTTTCACTATCCCGGGTCGGTAATAACGGGAATTCTCAGTTTTAAAGCAGATTATTTATCGGCATGGTTTATTGCATTAATCAGTTTTACGGTTCTTACCGGAACCTTTTATGGGGTAAAATACCTCGAAAAATACCAAGCAGCCTTATCAAAACTTAAAATGCATGCTGTATCATTTTTGCTGGTTTACACGGCCCTGATTGATTTGGTTGTCATTCAAAACGGGATATTATTTCTGGTTGCATGGGAAATTATGGCTTTGGCAGCTTTTGTATTAATCATTTTTGAGTGGGAAAAGAAAGAAACATTAAAAGCAGGCATCAACTTTTTAATTCAGTCTCATATCTGCATCCTTCTTTTAACCCTGGGTTTTATTTGGGTAAAAGTGAAAACCGGTTCATTTGATTTTTCGGCGATTGTTAGCTATACGTCCAGTCACCCTGCACTAGGGATAGGTTTGTTTATGGTTTTCTTAACAGGCTTTGCCATAAAAGCAGGTTTTGTGCCTTTTCACACCTGGTTGCCTTTGGCACATCCGGCTGCACCGGCACATATCTCGGGGCTTATGTCGGGTGTGATAATTAAAATTGGGATTTTTGGCATATTGCGAATGATAAGCTTAATTCATGCTAATTATACGTTAATAGGATATTTTATTCTTGGGGTGTCGGTCATTACCGGTATTTACGGTGTAATGCTTGCCATTGTGCAACACAACCTGAAACGCCTGCTGGCTTACCACTCTATCGAAAATATTGGTATAATTGGTATGGGCATTGGTTTAGGGTGCCTGGGCATTGGTATGGAGAACACTACCTTGTTCCTGCTTGGTTTTGGCGGCGCACTCCTTCATACACTCAACCATTCGCTGTTTAAGTCTTTGCTGTTTTTTGCCGCTGGAAATGTTTACCAGGCTACCCATACCATGAATATTGAAGCCCTGGGAGGCATGATTAAAAAGGTTCCTCATACAGGGTACTTATTTCTGATTGCTTCACTGGCTATTTGTGGCTTGCCCCCCTTTAACGGGTTTATATCCGAGTTTCTGATTTACAAAGGTTTTTTTAACGGAATTGAAACAAACCATTTCCTGTTTACGCTGGCCATGCTTTTCTCTATTTTAGGTCTGGTTCTTATTGGCGGACTGGCACTCATTTGTTTTACCAAAGCCTTTGGGGTGGTTTTTCTGGGAACTATGCGTAGCAACCTGATAACCGAAAAAGTTGAAACTCCCCTAACTATTGTTCCCTTGTATGCCATTGCATTTGCGATACTGCTTATTGGTGTAATGCCATTCCTGTTTTCCAATGCCCTCTTCCAGGTCACTTCTTTATTCAGTAAGAACAATCTTTTTGGTGCGGTAAGTGGCATTAGCACCACCTTGCATGGTAGTACAGTTATCGGATTCATATCATTGGGTTTTATTTTCTTCATCCTGGCCGTGCTTTATTTAAGGAAACGCATTTCAAAAAACAACACCCTGAGCGAATGTGAAACCTGGGGATGCGGCTATATCGGTGACATTCCGAAAGCCCAATATACAGCATCATCGTTTATCCGCACGTACAGGAAATTAGCAGAACCTGTATTGTTTATCAAAAAAGATAAAAAGATCTCTGAAACACTCTATCCCGGTGAAACCAGCCAGTTCACGCATCCATACGATAAAGCCGAGTGGTGGTTGATCGACAAACCGCTTCACTGGTACAAACGCCTGCTGAACCGGTTTGTATTCCTTCAGAACGGCAACATACAAAACTACATACTCTATGGATTCATATTTATCACACTGGTGTTTGCCTTACCCTTGTTTATTTCAAAGATTATGGATTTTATAAATTTTTTAAATCAGCTATAATATGTTGAGTTTTAGTATCATTATAACAGTAAGTATATTTTTTATGGGCATTGTGGTGCGCACAAAGAGCCTCGCTTCCGGGCGAAAGGGGCCGGGAGTTATGCAGCCCATAAAAGATATTATCAGGCTTTTGCGCAAGGGTGCTGTGTTTAGCACAACTACAAGCTATATTTTCCGCATAGCACCCTCCATATACCTGGCTTCGATCCTGATGGCAATTTTAATGTTACCTCATGGAAATTTACCGGGGTTCATATCTTTTGGAGGTGATTTTGTGATGTTTGCCTACATCCTTGGCATGGGCAAATTCATGATGATAATTGCCTCACTGGATACAGGAAGCAGTTTCGAAGGGATGGGAGCCAGCCGCGAAGCCCTGTTTTCCATGCTGATTGAACCAGCCTTTTTTATTGTCATGGGTTCCTTGGCTCTGTTTACCGGGCACACCTCGTTTTACGATATTTTCAGCACCCTGCATTTTGGGAGTCATATATCTTATTTAATAGGCACTCTCGCTGCTTTTGTGCTGGTGTTTGTAGCCATGATCGAAAACAGCCGCATGCCGGTTGACGACCCTAAAACACACCTGGAACTTACCATGATACACGAAGTAATGGTACTCGATAACAGTGGCTTCGATTTGGGAATGATACTGTATGCCACCCCCTTAAAATTCGTGATGTACGGGACACTGATAGCTAATTTTTTTATTGGTGAACTGCCACTGCAATGGTCAATACCTGTGTTTTTTATCATTCAGTTCGTATTTGCCGTTACGATTGGTATAATTGAGTCTTTTTCGGCAAGGTTCAGAATGAGCCATAACCCGCAGTTTATCTTTATACTGACTTCGGTTTCGCTCCTGATCTTTTTTGGCGTGTTGCTTGTACTGGGAAAATTTATTTAATCAAAATAACATGAGCGATATATTATTGATCATATTTGCTATCAGCCTGCTTTTCATGAGCATAGCTAACAGGATATTCACCTACCTGAATATTCTTATTTTTCAGGGGTTTATTCTTTTTGGAGTAACGTTTCTTGCCCTATCGGAAATAAACACCCTAAACCTGGCCTTAATCTTATTGGAAACAATAGTTTTTAAAGCAATAGCGGTTCCGTTTTTCCTGAAAAGAATAATAAAGCGCAATAAAATTACCCGCGAAGCTGAGCCTTATTTACCCAATTTTGTTTCGTTGATTGTTGTGACCCTGATTATTGTAATAACGATTATGATGTCGAGCCAGATTAAAGATCCTAATCTGGACAAGACCATTTTTGTTGTATCACTGTCAAATCTTTTTACAGGGTTATACCTGATTGTTTCCCGAAAAAAAATTATTACCCATGTAATTGCCTACCTGGTGATTGAAAATGGCGTTTTTATCCTTTCACTGGCAGTAGGGAACGAAATGCCTATGCTGGTCAATCTGGGCATTATGCTCGATATTTTTGCCAGTGTCCTTATTCTGGGTATTTTCTTAAATAAAATCGGGGATGTAATTAAAGACCCCGATGTTTCACAATTGCGAAACCTTAAAGACTGATTCACATGGCAATATTATTTTTACCAGCTACCCTTTTGATAGGCATCCTGCTGTATTTTAATAAAAACACCTTTGTTCATTACTCATTTGCTGTGCTTTATGCTGTTTTACTCTGTTCCTTTGGGGTTTACGAATACTGCCACATCAATAAAATTGAATTCCAGTTTTTCAAGCCCGATGCACTTTCAGTTTTGATGTTGTTTGCACTTTGCATCGTGAGTATACCCGCTTTATTTCATGCTTACAGGTATATAGTTACCCACGATGAAACGCCACGCTCCAGGGGGCTGTTTTTTGCTTCACTGATTGTACTAATTACCGCAATTTGCATGGCTTATATATCCAATAACCTGGCTGTGATGTGGATCTTTGTGGAAATTACCACACTGAGCGCTTCGGCACTTATTTACCATCACCGCAACATCAGGGCGCTTGAAGGGGTTTGGAAATATGTTTTTATTTGTGCTATCAGTATTACATTCATTTATATCGGTATTCTTTTTTTGAGCCTGGCCATGAAGGAAGCAGGTATCGATACGTTTTCTTTTGATGAACTTATGAAGCATGCCGGCAAACTTGACCCTTTCTGGTTAAAACTGGCTTTCCTGTTTATTTTTACCGGATTTACCGCAAAGATGGGACTTGTACCCATGTACACAGCCGGAATTGACGCAAAAGATAAAGCCCCTGCACCGGCAGGTGCCTTACTTTCAAGTATCCTCATGAACATGGGTTTTGTGGGTATTTACAGGGTTTATGCTATTATCAGTAAAACTGAAATACAACAATGGGCATCAACAGTTTTAATAATCTCTGCGGTACTATCCATATTTGTGGCAACGGTGTATATGACCCACATTAAAAATATCAAACGGATGTTTGCCTATTCCAGCATTGAACATATGGGCATTGTACTGTTAGGTTTGGCGGTTGGTGGTATTGGTATTTACGCGGCTATCCTGCATATTGTACTTCACACATTTGTTAAACCGGCCTTATTTTTCCAGTTTAACCAGGTTTACAGGGTTTACCAAAGCAAAAGTATATACGATGCGGGGCATTATTTCAAGTACAATAAGGCCGGGGCAATCGTTATTTTACTTGGTTTTATTTCGGCGACAGCCATGCCTCCTTCCGGATTATTTATTAGTGAGTTCCTGGTTTTTCAATCACTTTTCGAAGCGCACCGGTTTATCATCCTGGTAGTTGTATTAATACTGTTAACCATGATAATTTGGGGTTTTGGCTCTAATATTTTCAAGCTTCTGTTTACGCCACCAATGATACTAAATGAAAATCAGGTTCCCCGTATCAGTCCCTGGGATTCTGTTTCTCAATATGCTTTGTTGGCCATGGCCGTGTATTTTGCCTACAATCCGCCGGCTGCTTTTGTGCAACTCATTCAGGATGCTGTTAAACTTATACAATAATAGGCATGAGATATTTTACTGTATATAATAATCAAACCGTTAATATAAAGGATATTCCTGTTTTAAAATACCAGGAATTCCTGGATGAAAATGTACAACTGGTACAAAATCATTCCGAACGGCATTGTGTTAATTTTTTTGGGGTACGGGAACAGGAGCAGGTAAAATTGTACTGTTGCATAGCCGATGATCTTTCCCATGAAATATATGTTAATGCATCGCTTATAGATCTGGGCGGGAAGCTGTCATCCCTGACCTTCCATAATCATAATTTTGAAAAGTTTGAAAGGGAAATTACTGAAAACTTCGGCATTGAATATGCCGACCATCCCTGGTTAAAGCCCATGCGATATGCCCACAACCGGGCTAACAAGCAGCAGCAAATAGCCAATTACCCCTTTTACGGGGCCGACAGTGAAGAATTGCATGAAGTGGGGGTTGGCCCCATCCATGCCGGGATTATTGAACCCGGACATTTTCGTTTTATCTGCAACGGTGAACAGATCCTTCACCTCGAAATTCAATTGGGATACCAGCACCGGGGAATTGAAGCCTTGTTTCTTCAAAAAGAAAAACTTTTGCAGCGTGCCACCCTTGCCGAAAATATTGCTGGGGATACAACCGTTGGGCATACTACTGCATTTTCTAACCTGTGGGAAAGCCTTTGCGGCATGGAAACGCATAAATCGCTCCATTTTTCCCGTACCCTGGCCCTGGAACTGGAAAGAATAGCTATCCATACCGGCGACCTGGCAGCTATTGCCGGCGACATTGCCTACCAATTGGGGAATTCGGTATATGGCAGGTTACGTACACCCATCGTGAATTTTTTCCAGGAATGGGGCGGAAACCGTCTGGCAAAAGGTATAATCAGGCCGGGCAAAATTAATTACCCTTTTTCAAAAGAATTGGGCCAGAGCCTGATGGATATTTTTAGGGCATACGAGCCCGATTTTAACGAAATGACGGAACAGTTTTTACAGCTCCCGGGTGTTTTGGCAAGGCTGGAACGGACAGGTGTAGTAAGCTACGCGCAGGTACTGGAAATTGGAACCGTGGGCATGGCTGCCCGAATGAGTGGATTGGAGAGAGACATCCGTAAATCGCATCCTTTCAATTTGTATCAAAATACAATTCAACATAAGCCGATACTAAAACAACAAGGCGATGTTTTTTCCAGAACACAGATAAGAAAGGACGAAATTGAACAATCAATCAGCTATTGCAAACAACTCCTCGAGAATATTCCTCACTTTAATAAACCTGAAAATATTGAGTTTGTACCCGAAAAGGAAAAATTCACACTTTCGTTGGTGGAAGGTTGGCGTGGCGAAATTTGCCATTGTGCCATAACCGATGAAAACGGAAAACTTAAAGCTTATAAGATTAAAGACCCATCCCACCATAACTGGATGGCACTGGCTCAGGCAGTGAGGAATAACGAAATATCCGACTTCCCGGTGTGTAATAAAAGTTTTAACCTTTCTTATTGTGGCCACGATTTATAAACAAACCTAAAATGGATACAAAACTTAATAGAGAATCACTATCCTATCACAGCAATATCAGGCCCGGAAAACTCGAAGTGAAACCCAGCAAACCCTGCGATTCATCACTCGACCTGGCTCTGGCCTATTCTCCCGGCGTGGCAGAACCCTGTCTTAGGATTGCCGATACCTCATCAGATGTTTACAAATACACCATTAAGGGAAACCTTGTGGCCATTGTGACCAACGGAACGGCAGTACTGGGACTTGGCGACCTGGGAGCGCTGGCATCAAAACCGGTTATGGAGGGCAAAGCCATGCTAATGAAAAAATATGCCGACATTGATGCCTTTGATATTGAATTGAATACCACTGACATTGATGTTTTTGTCCGCACGGTGATAACCATGTCACCCACCTTTGGGGCAATTAACCTCGAAGATATTAAAGCGCCGGAATGTTTTGAAATTGAGAAACGCCTTATCGATGCATTGGATATTCCTGTAATGCACGATGACCAGCATGGCACGGCAGTTGTTTCAGCCGCCGGGTTGCTGAATGCCTGTGAAATTGCAGGGAAGAAACTGGAAAATATTAAACTCGTGGTAAATGGATCAGGTCCGGCAGCCATGGCTTGTGCTGAAATGTTCATTTCTCTGGGGGTAAAAAAAGATAATGTTATCATGCTCAATAGCAAAGGGGTAATTTCCACCAACCGGATTGACCTTGATAAGTACAAGCAAAAATTTGCTGTAAACACCAATTTAAAAACACTTGAACAAGCCGTGGAAGGGGCAGATGCTTTTGTGGGTTTATCGAAAGGCAACATCATGACTCCGGCAATGGTGAAATCCATGGCCGAAAACCCTATTGTCTTTGCACTGGCAAACCCGAATCCTGAAATTGCTTACAACGATGCAATCAAAGCAAAGTACGGAATTATTTATGCCACAGGTCGCAGTG
>JAFGBL010000205.1 GCA_016933115.1 Bacteroidales bacterium
ATTTGCCCGAAATAAAAAAAATAAAGAGCCGTTATAAATTATCTAAAAAAGTAAATTGTTGAAATTAGTAAAGATTTTCTTTTTTGCAGTCCTCAGCCTGGTTGTCCTATCCCCGGTTCAAATAACAGCCCAATCACGTAAAGTGGAAAACATGCCCACATACGATTATGCAAAATACCATTTCGGGTTTATACTGGCAGCCAATCAAATGTTTTTCAGATTACGGCCCATTGAAGGATATCATTTCAAACAATTCGATGCATTGCAGGCAAATGAGATCAATGCCGATTCAGCATATATTTACTCCATCGAAAGTGAACCGACAACCGGTTTTACAGTAGGGATCGTTGGTAATTTAAGGCTGGGTGATTATTTCGATCTGCGGTTCGTTCCTTCCCTGGCATTTGGTGAACGTTATTTGAATTACCGGTTTTTAAGATACCAGGATGGTGCAGATACATTGGTGGATGTAAAGAAGGTAGTTCCCTCCACTTTTGTTGAAATGCCTTTGCATATCAAGTACAAATCACAACGGTTGAATAATTTCAGGGCTTATGTGCTGAGTGGATTTAATTACCGGATCGACCTGGCTTCACAGGCTAAAAGAAGCAAGGATCAGGGAGAAATACAGGTGAAAATAAACCGTAACGACATATATTGGGAAATAGGCGTTGGTTTCGACTTCTATTTTGAATGGTTCAAATTCGGGACAGAGGCTAAAATGTCCTATGGTATTCTGGATATGCTAAAACGGGAAGATAATATTTATACCGACGGTATCGACCGGCTTTCATCCAAAATATTCCAAATCTCCCTCACCTTTGAATAAATTTATTCCATATGACGGAAACGCAAAAAACCAAGCTGCTTTTTGATTCACTCGTAAAAAAGGCTACGCTTAAGCAACAGGTTTATAAAAACACGCTTGAGTCATTACGATTGCTCAAAAGTGCCATGGAAAACCTCTCCCATAAATACAGCAAGATCGACTCACCGGCTGCCCGTGAAATTCCCTTTACCTATCGCGACCGGAGTGAATTTGAAGCAGAACTTAAATTTGCAGGTGATACCCTTGTATTTATGATGCACACGAATGTTTTTGAATTTCCGCGCGACCATGAAGTGATGAAAACACCCTACATCATGGATGACAGAGATCGTTCCTATTGTGGTATTATCAATATTTTCAATTTCCTGAGCGATTCATTCAAATACAATAGGGTAAATGATATCGGATACCTGATTGGCCGGTTGTTTATCAATAAGGACAAGCACTATTTTGTGGAAGGAAAAAGGGAGATCGGCTTTTTATATAAAAGCTTTGCCAATGCCAATATGAATAAGGAAAACGCATTGTCAATCATCGAATCTGCTATTTATTATACCATTAATTTCGACCTCCTAACCCCTCCCTACGATAACGTAAAAGAGGTTTCTGTCCAGGAATTTATTGCAGCGCTCGATTCGATGCAGATCAAGACAGGAAAAAGGTTGGGTTTTAAATTCCAGGCTGATTTGGAGTAAGCATAAACCAACATAAATTTTGGCAATTTATTTTTTTCACATTTTTATCAAAATCTTGTATTTTTCAAAAATAGTATTACTTTTGCAC
Source organism: Bacteroidales bacterium (assembly GCA_016933115.1). Classification (GTDB taxonomy): domain Bacteria; phylum Bacteroidota; class Bacteroidia; order Bacteroidales; family JAADJA01; genus JAADJA01. The sequence goes on from JAFGBL010000205.1 coordinate 1,613, forward strand.
TCCCAAATTAAGAAATGTTCTTTAAATAGATTTTGGTTCATTGCAGGAAGGATCATATAAACTTTCAACCTTGAACTTTGAACATTTAACTGAAAAGGCCCGTTCGTCTAGGGGTTAGGACGTCAGGTTTTCATCCTGGTAACAGGGGTTCGATTCCCCTACGGGCTACAAAAGCTCCAAATTAAAGTTTGGGGCTTTTTTTATTCTACCGGATCAATACCGAATCAGCTGAAGTTGGAGCTCCTTTCATGTACCTGGTATCCTTATCAATTAAACTTGCTTCAACATATTCCCCCGAAACATATGCCCATCCCTTGAAGTTGTAAAAGGTATTTCCCGAGGCAATTAGATTGTTTGCATAATTGAAGAACATGCCAAAACAATTTTCCATCAGGTTTCCGGATACATTCACTTGTTTTGCTTTATCGGTAAACAGTGCATTGGTGAGGTGATAAATATAATTCTGTTCGAAATCTACTTCGGTGGATTCGACAAACGCAATGGCGCCGGGTTTGCCACCCCAATCATAACCTTTTCCCAGAAACTTATTTCCTTCAATCTTTACATGATCTGAAGGCGAGATGTATATACAGGTTCCCACCCCGCCGACTGTATCCTTGGGCGGATAAAATGTGTTTCCAATGAGCTCTCCTGATACAGGCAGGTAACTACCATTGCCATAAATAAAGCAGAATTTATTGGAAGTAAAACGGCGATCGAGAACATTGTTCCTTATACTCCAAAAATTGCAGTGATCCACCAGGTGTATGCAATCCCCGGAATTGGGTCCACCCCGATTCCAGTCAAGGTTTACATGCCATATGTGGCAGTTTTCTATACTCACATAATTACAATCTACAATAAAAACACCATCGTCGTCGATATGGTGGATATCGCAGCCGGCTATAAAAATCGAATCGCATAAAGTCCTGTAGGGCAACGACCTGACTCCATTAAATCCGTATGCCACTTCACAGTCTTTAATGGTGATATTTGTAGTTGGTGGTTCATCCGAAATGTAGTGCCCCGCAATATGAACGATATTGTTTTTAAAGTTTCCGTATAGAGCCAGGTTTTCAATTAAAATGTGGTGTGAAGCCCTAATCAAAATAACATCTTCATTCATTTCATTTGAAAAACGAATAACAGGCTTCTCACCCCCTCCATAACTTCGGAAGGTGATATTCTCAACATTTGAAAATCGAAGGTTTTTAGATGGTTCGTAAATGATACCGGATTTGATAAAATACGTGTTGTTACTCTCAAATACAATCTTTTCAAGTGTTTCGGTATTTTCGATATAATATGTTTTTTGACCTATTAGGATCAAAGGAAGCGCTACAAGCAGTAATGTTATTTTCATTTAGTTTTAGTCTTTGATCACAAACTTATTAATTTTCATTAAAAATATAAACGATAAGCAAGCTAATTGGTTTCATTTGGTGCAATGGATTTTATGGGTTTAATATGATTATTAATTACTTAATTTCGTGACAAATCAAATTATCATGAACGAAGAAGCTTTAAGATTTGTCAGGTGCCAGTTTCCTGCATTGAATGGTGAGTGGATATTTTTGGATAATGCAGGCGGTTCCCAAACCGCTAAACAGGTAGGTGAAAGGATCACTCAATATCTTTATCAATCAAATGTGCAGTTGGGCGCCAGTTACGATGTGTCGGTTCGGGCCGGAGAACGGGTAACCCAGTCGCAAAAAACCATGGCTGAATTTGTAAATGCCCGCGATGAAAAAGAAATTATACTGGGACCTTCCACAACTCAATTGCTGCAAAACCTTTCCAAATCATTGCTGCAGCTTTTTAAACCGGGAGATGAAGTGATCGTTACCAATTGCGACCATGAGGCCAATATAGGACCGTGGATGAACATGATGAAATCAGGCATCGTGGTTAAGACCTGGAAAATAAATCCCGAAACCTTCAGTCTGGATTTGAGTTCGTTGAAAAAGTTGATGACACCACGAACTAAACTTGTGGCATTTACCCATGTATCGAATGTGGTGGGTACGATCAACCCGGTGAAGGAAATTACCTCCTTTGTGCATGAAAGGGGTGCGATGGTTTGTGTCGACGGCGTAGCCTTCGCGCCTCACCGGCAGGTTGATGTCAGGGATTGGGATGTTGATTTTTATGCTTTCAGCTTTTATAAGGTTTACGGCCCGCATTACTCCCTTTTATATGCAAAAAGGGATATTCTGGGAAAACTAACCGGTATCAACCACTATTTTATCGGAAGGCAGGATATCCCATACAAACTGCAGCCGGGAAATGTAAACTTTGAATTGACCTATGGTTTACTGGGAGTAACAGATTATTTTGATGCAGTATATGATTTTCTACATCCCGGTTCAAAAAAGGGATTGAGAAACAGGCTGGATGAACTTTACAAGTTATTTTCAGAAAACGAAGCATATCTTGCGTCCTTATTAATCGATTTTCTTAAATCCAAAAAAGAAGTAAAAATCATTGGAGAAAAAAGTGCTGATCCTGGGATCAGGGTACCAACCATTTCATTTATCAAAACCGGTAACAAAAGCAGTGAAATTCCTCCAGTTACGGATGCGCATCAAATAGGAATCCGTTACGGTGATTTTTATGCGCGGAGGCTGATTGAAAGCCTTGGTTTAGCTGAAACAGATGGTGTGGTTCGGATCAGCCTGGTTCATTACAACACTGGGGATGAAATCAATAAATTGATACACATCCTCGATCGGGTACTTTGATTATATCAACATTCACTATTTTCGATTGAATTTTTATCATGGCTTTGTGGCTTTTCTAAAAAGGTAAAACCTGCCCATTGTATCATTTTATCTTGTTTAGAAATCACTCGATTTTCCTGAACAAACTACTTGAAAATCTGTTGATATGCATAAGTAAAGCAATGGATAAAGTTAATTTTAAAAATATATTTTCAGCCCTTTTTTTACTTACCATTTGTAGCTTTATATCATATGGAAATGAATTTGCCGGTGGTGGTAAAATTGAGGGCCAGGTGAAAGATGCAGGTACCGATCACCCGGTGGAATTTGCCAATGTTACAGTGTTCGATGCAAACGATTCAACAATGGTGACCGGAGGTATTACCGGGGAATCGGGGAAATTTGATCTGAACAATATCCCAATGGGGTCCTATTATCTCAGGGTGCAATTTATAGGATATAAAACCAAAACGATTCCAGATATTATTTTAACGGAAAATAAACACAAGCTTGATTTGGGAACGATCCGGCTTGGTATGACCGCCATTGAGCTGCAAGCCGCTACTATCACTGCCGAAAAGATGGCCATTGAATACAAACTCGACCGGAAAGTGATCAACGTAAGCCAGGATTTGGACGCTGCCGGTTCATCGGCTATTGAGGTGCTTGAAAAAGCGCCGTCAGTCAGAGTGGATATCAATGGGGATGTTTTTTTAAGGGGGAGTTCCAATTTTACTGTCCTGATCGATGGAAAGCCCAGTGTGCTGGATGCCAATGAAGCGTTATCGCAAATTCCCGCAAACACCATCGAGAACATTGAGATTATAACCAATCCTTCGGCCAAGTTTGATCCGGATGGAACTGCCGGAATAATTAATGTTAAATTGAAGCACACCAAACTTAGCGGTTTTAGCGGAATGGTAAATGCCACAGCCGGAACCGGAGATAAATATGCTTCTGACCTGTATCTCAATTATAAAAACGGTGATTTTAATTTATATGGTGGCATTGAATGGAACGATAGAAAATTCCCGGGTTCGGACAAGGAGCGAAGAGAGACTTACATTAATGATACAACACAAATCAGGGAATCGATAGCCGACCACACCTGGATGCGGCATGGGTTTACCCTGAAAGGCGGTGTCGATTATTCAATCGATGAGCATTCAACATTTTCTCTGGGCGGAGAATACGGTAACGGTGGTTTTGGAATGGATAATTTCGGAAAAGTGAATGAATATTCTCAGCCGGTAGGTTCACAAAAGTATTATTTAAGCGATAATCAATTTAGGTGGACGAGGCATTACTTTAGTGTGAATACAAATTATAAGAAACAGTTCAAGCAGGAGGGTCATGAGTTCAACATTTTTTCCTATTATTCAAACCGTGACGGTGAACAAAAACAAGAGCAGAGAGAAATCATTACAGATCAGAACTGGAACCCAGCCGATCCCGATCCTCACTTGTTGAGATCATTGGAAGCTGGCCCATCACAGCGTTTTAGAGTAGAAGCAGATTATACAAAACCGGTGTTCTCATCCGGTAAGTTGGAGGCTGGATATCACCTTCGCCTTGATTGGGAAAGTGAAGATTATTTTTTAGAGACTTTTGACTATGATGAATCTGCATGGATAACCGATGACAATTATACCAAGTACAGCAACTACGATCGATCGATTCATGCTATTTATGGTGTTTTTTCAAATGAATTCAAGGGGTTTGAATACCAATTGGGTTTAAGGGGCGAATATACTTACCGGAATATTTCAGTCGCAAATACGGGCGAAAACTCCCTTGTCGACCGGTTCGACTATTTTCCCTCAGTTCATCTTTCAAAAAAGGTGATGGATAAGAACCAATTCATGGCAAGTTACAGCCGTAGGATAGAAAGACCCAGAGGCTGGTATCTTGAACCATTCGAAACATACATTGATGAACAGACCAGACGCATTGGCAATCCTTCATTATTGCCCGAATACACCGATTCATACGAAATCGGGTATCTGAGGACACTGCCGGCCGGAACTTTATTATTTGAGTCGTATTACCGTAAAACAAACAATAAAATTACTTCCATCCAGACACTGGATGAAGAATCCGGAATACTTTACAATCAGTTTAGGAATCTCAACAATGATAGGGCATTGGGAATTGAAGCTTCATGGATTTATGATTTGACAGGATGGTTTAACCTGAATGTTAGCGCTACTTATTACAATTATCGCCTGGAAGATAAAACCGAGGAAACCATCGAAATGCGAACCAGCAATAACTGGGATTCGCGTTTACTATTCTCTTTTAAACTGCTTGAGAATACAAAACTTCAAATAAACCTGGCTTATGACAGCCCAACCATTACTGCGCAGGGTCAGGCAGAGGAATCTTACTATTCGGATTTAACCTTAAGACAGGATTTTTTCGATAAGCAACTTTCAGCCACCCTCAAAGTCGGCGATATATTTGCAACACGCAAGAGGGAATCCACTTCAAGAGGAGAGAATTTTTATATCTATGAATACCGCAAGCCAGAATCAAGGATTTTTTCACTGACACTGAGTTACCGGATCAATAATTTCAAAGAGCAAAAAACCGACCGTCCGGCTGAAATGGGTAGTGATATGTAATTTTTATCTGAATTTATTCCTCTCTGAAATTAAAATCAGATTAATATTCCGATCCCATCATTCATCAAAGTTTATTTTTTTATTTACTCAACGGAAATTCTTTTACCTGTCCCGGTTCCTGTCCACGATTTTAAATCAAATCCAGCCATATACTTCTCTCTACGATATTGATAAACCTTATTGATTTCGGATAGTAATTTTTTATCCGGTAAATTTTATAAACAATTGATTGTTAATAAAGTAAATTTTATTTTTCGGTTTGGTACAATTTTTAAAAGATGGAAGCCAAGGTAAAGTAACTATTCAATCGGTAAGGTAACATGAATATAGATCAAGAGGAATTGACGAACGAGGAAATTCAAGATACTAAAGAGAGTTTTTCAAAAAGCCTCTTCTACATACAACTAATCAGTCTGATTTTGGCAATTATCAGTTTCTTTTTAATAAAATGATTATTAACTAAAACGTAGCAAAGTGATTACAGCATTAGACTTTCAGAATTTGACCGAGGATTTAAAAAGTTATGTTCTTTTAAATAATGGTCAGCACGTAGCAGAAAGAAACTATGGTATCTACAATATCCAGTTATATGCAGTGTACGGATTTTTTGTAGAAGTATACTATTTACCGGGATCGGATGAAATAGATCAAATATTGGCAGTAAACTCTGATGAAATGTTAGAACTTTATCTTGACGCTATCGATATAAAAGATATTTACTATTAATAGAGCAAACAAACTTCTTCTTTTTCATAATTCTCTTTATAATACCTCCTTGAGCACTTCAAGGGGGTATTTAATTTTTCCGAAAGGCATGGAAACCTGAACGCCTGCAATTTCAGCCTTAAGTTCCCGGATGGTTTCCCGGGCAATCTCCAATCCCAGTTCCCTGGCTTCCTCCTTTGATTTGGTAGCATACATCCGTTTCATGATCCTGTCGGGGACGGATGCTCCCGGCACTTCGTTATTCATGAATTCAGCGTTGCGTACACTTACCAGTGGCCACACTCCTGCAATGATGGGAATATTATACCCTTCAACCCTTTTTTTGAAGCGATAAAAAAGTTCATTGTCAAAAACCGGTTGGGTAATGGCGTATTCGGCACCGGCCTTTACTTTCCATTCGAACCTGCGGATTTCATAATCCAGGTCGATGGCCCCCGGATTGGCTCCCACACCAATGTAAAACCCGGTGGGATGGTCGATGGGGTTCCCACCCAGGTCCATTCCCGAATTCAGGTAATTGACTACGTTGGTCAGGCCTATGGAATCAACGTCGAACACAGCGGTAGCATCTGGATAGGTACCCATCTTAGGTGGATCGCCTGTGATAATGAGGATGTTTTTAATACCCGCAGCATAAGCCCCCAGTAAATCCCCTACCATTCCCAGTAAATTCCTGTCACGACAGGCATAATGCAGGATCACTTCTATCTGTGATTGTTGTTGGATCATGAGGGAAAGATAGCTGGCACCCATACGCGAAAGGGCCCTGGGGCCGTCAGGGATGTTGATGGCGTCTACCCCGGCTTCTTTTAGTATTTTTGATTGTTCGATAGGTTCGGTCGGATCGGTACCCCTGGGAGGCACAATTTCTACAGAAGTGACGAATTTCTTATTACAAACTTTTGCAGCAAATGAGGATTTTTCACAGGCTGTGATAATAGGTTTGATTTTTTCTTCTATCCTGACCTCAACCTTTTTTGTAATGGTTTTTCTGGGTTGAATGGATTGAATGGCTTTTCGCATTTCCTTGATAAATCCGGGATTGGTTCCGCAACAACCGCCGACAATTGTGGCTCCGGCTTGTATGAACCTTCTGGTATATTCGGCAAAATAGTCGGCCGTAGAAAGGTAAATATTTCGCCCCTCGACATTCACCGGGGTTCCGGCATTTGGCATGATACTTATCGGAACGCTCACAACAACATTCATTTTTTCCAGTGCATCCAGCATCGGTTTGGGACCGACACTGCAGTTAATACCAATGACATCAGCGCCCCATTGCTCCATTTTACTTGCAAAAAGTTCAGGAGGTGTTCCAAAAAGCGAATTACCGTCGTTCCCTATAGTCATCTGAGCAATCACTGGTATGTTGAAATTATCCCGGATGGCAACTATGGCTTGTTGGATCAGATGCAAATCTGAAAATGTTTCCAGAATGATCAAATCCGCTCCGCCATCGATCAATCCTTTGGCCTGTTCAATAAAAATTTCACGTGCTTCTTCTTCTGCCAGCGGACCCCAGGGTTCGAGCCTGACGTTTAACGGGCCGATTGAACCTGCGACATAAATTCCATCGCCGGCTACTTCACGGGCAATTTCTGCACCCCGCTTATTAATTTCATATATTTTGTCCTCCAGCCCATGTTTTTGCAGTTTCAGGCGATTGGCTCCAAACGTATTGGTTTCAAGCACATCGGCCCCGGCATCAATATACAATTGATGAATTTCCTTGATTAACTTGGGACGCGTCAGGTTGAGTTCATCATAACAACTGTTGATGAAAACGCCTTTATTGTACAATTCGGTCCCCATGGCACCGTCGAAAAGCACCAGGTTATTTTTAATAAATTCTAAAAAAGGGATTCGCATTTTTATTGGTAATTTAGATTGGCATTGAGCCATTTTTCAATTTGTACAACCGGAATGTCTTTACGCCTGCTGTAATCTTCCACCTGGTCCTTTCCTATTTTGCCCACGTTAAAATATTGTGAAAGGGGATGTGCAAAATAATAACCACTGACGGAGGCAGCCGGATACATGGCAAAATTTTCGGTCAATTGGATGCCGGCTTTTTCAGTAGCTTGCAACAATTCGAAAAGAATCATCTTTTCCGAATGCTCGGGACAAGCCGGGTATCCCGGTGCAGGCCTGATACCCTGGTACTCTTCCCTGAGCAATCCTTCCAGGTCAATGTTTTCTTTTTTATCATAACCCCAGAACTCTTTTCGCACCCGATCATGAATAAGTTCTGCAAAAGCTTCGGCCAGGCGGTCGGACAGCACTTTCATCATGATGCTGTTATAATCATCCAGTTCTTTTTCGAATTTTTCCGTCCATTTTTCCAGTCCGATACCTGCCGTAACAGCGAATCCCCCGATATAATCCGTAAGGCCGGATTCCGTCGGAGCAATGAAGTCGGCCAGCGACAAATTGGGTGTTCCCGTTTCCTTCTGCTGTTGATTTCGAAGGAATCGAAATGTTGCTAAAACCTCTTTTTTATTTTCGTCTTTATATATTTCCACATCTTCCCCGATGGAATTGGCCGGCCAGATTCCGATGGTACCTTTCGCCGTCAGCATTTTATCTGAAATGATTTTCTCAAGCAAAATCAGTGCATCATCAAATAGTTTCTTTGCTTCTTCGCCCTTTACGGGATCTTCAAATATTTTTGGATATTTTCCATTGATTTTCCACGAATGAAAGAAGAATGTCCAGTCGATATATTTGCTGATTTCGTCCAGCGGGTAATCAATAAAGTATTTCGTCCCAATGAAGTTGGGTTTGAAAATGTCCTTTACTTTCCAGTCTATTGACAATTTATTTCGAATGGCTTCGTCATATGTAATGTAAACTGACCGGTGGGCTCCGGCATCATGTTTTTTCTTGAGGTCTGTGTATTTCTCCCGGATCTCAGCAGCATAATTTTCCTTTGCTTCCCTTGAGATAAGGTTGGCCGAAACGCCAACTCCTTTTGATGCATCCCTGACGTGAACCACAGGTGCGCTATAGTTAGGAGCAATCTTAACCGCCGTATGAATTTCGGAAGTTGTCGCACCGCCTATTAAAAGAGGAACTTTCATTCCCTTTCGTTCCATTTCTTTGGCCACATGAACCATTTCTTCCAGCGATGGTGTGATAAGTCCGCTGAGTCCGAGCAGATCGGCTTTTTCATCCACTACAGTTTGCAGTATTTTTTCTGCAGGAACCATGACACCCAGGTCGATCACTTCAAAATTATTGCAGGCCAGTACCACCCCTACAATATTTTTACCGATATCGTGCACGTCGCCTTTGACCGTGGCCATCACAATTTTACCTGCCGATTGCGCCGGACCTTCAGAACTCTGTTCAGCTTCGATGTAGGGTAGAAGCCTGGCGACCGCCTTTTTCATTACTCTGGCGCTCTTGACAACTTGTGGTAAGAACATTTTACCGGAACCAAACAAATCGCCCACGATATTCATTCCGGCCATCAGCGGTCCTTCGATCACATTAAGTGAACGGGGAAAATTTTTCCTGGCTTCTTCCACATCGTCTTCAACATAATCTACGATTCCCTTTACCAGGGCATGCTTTAGTCTTTCTTCAACGGGTTCGTTTCTCCATTCATCTTTTTTGACTATTACACCACTTTCCTGATCCTTTACCTTTTCGGCATATGCTATCAGTCTTTCGGTAGCATCTTTCCGCCTGTTCAGGATTACATCTTCAACCAGGGTCAGTAAATCCCTGGGTATTTCATCATAAACCTGCAACATTCCTGCATTTACGATTCCCATATCCAACCCTGCCTGAATGGCATGGTATAGAAATGCCGAATGCATGGCTTCCCGCACCACATCATTTCCCCGGAAAGAAAAGGAGAGGTTACTGATTCCGCCACTTACCTTTGCATAAGGGAGGTTCTTTTTGATCCATTCGGTTGCCTTCATATAATCGACAGCATAATTGTTATGCTCGTCAATTCCGGTGGCAACAGTCAAAATATTGGGATCAAAAATTATGTCTTCAGGTGGAAAGTTGATTTCTTTGGTCAGGATGTTATAAGCCCTTTCGCAAATTTCTATTTTACGTTGATAATCCGCAGCCTGCCCTTGTTCGTCGAATGCCATTACAACCACAGCCGCCCCGTAATCGCGGATTTTGGAGGCGTGTTGTTTAAAAGCATCCTCACCCTCCTTCATACTGATGGAATTAACGATGGCTTTGCCCTGAACGCATTTTAATCCGGCTTCGATCACCGACCATTTGGATGAATCGATCATAATTGGAACCCTTGCAATATCCGGCTCTGCTGCAATCAGGTTTAGAAATCTGACCATTGTAGCTTCAGAATCCAGCATGGCATCGTCCATATTGATATCAATCACCTGCGCACCATTTTCAACCTGTTGACGGGCAATTGACAGGGCTTCCTCATATCGCTCTTCACGGATCAACCTGGCAAATTTCCTTGATCCGCTCACGTTGGTTCGCTCCCCGATATTGATAAAATTACTTCCTTTAAAAACAATCAATGGTTCAAGCCCCGAAAGTTTCATGTGGTGATCGTTTTCGGGCTTCGGACGCGGGGTAGCTTTTTCAGCAACCTCAACAAAAGCTCTAATATGTTCCGGTGTGGTACCACAACATCCGCCAACGATGTTTGCGAAATTGTGATCCAGGAAATCTTTCAAATGAACGGCCATTGATTCCGGAGTCTCATCATAGCCTCCGAACTGGTTGGGAAGCCCCGCATTTGGATAAACACTCACATAAAAAGGCGCCTTGTTTGAAAGCTCTTCCAGGTAAGGCCTCAGTTCTTTGGCTCCCAGCGCGCAGTTCAATCCGACCGAAAGCAAATCCAGGTGCGACATGGAATTCAGGAATGCTTCGGTAGTTTGTCCTGATAATGTACGGCCACTTGCATCGGTAATGGTTCCGGAAACCATCACCGGCAATTGAATATTTTTTTCCCGCATGATATCGGCAACAGCCATCAGAGCGGCTTTGCCATTGAGTGTGTCAAAAATGGTTTCGATCAGCAGGATGTCTACACCGCCATCTATCAGGCCTTTGGCTTGTTCCTTGTAGGCGCCATAAAGATCATCGAACGAAACAGCCCTGTACCCCGGGTTATTGACATCGGGAGAGAGGGAAGCCGTTTTATTGGTAGGCCCTATAGCACCTGCCACAAACCGGGGTTTGCCCTGATCGGCATGTGTATATTTATCAGCGGCCTCCCGGGCCAGCCGGGCCGAAGCAACATTGATATCATAAACCAGGTTTTCCATATGGTAATCGGCCAGGGAGTATTTGTTGGCGTTGAAAGTATTGGTTTCAATAATGTCGGAACCGGCCTCCAGGTATTTTTCGTGAATTTCACGGATGATCTGCGGTTGAGTAATGGACAAGAGGTCATTGTTGCCTTGCAGGTCGAATCCGAAATCAGCAAATTGGTGGCCGCGGTAATCCGATTCTTCGAGTTGATATTGCTGAATCATCGTTCCCATCGCGCCGTCCAGCACAAGTACACGTTTTTTTATTTCATCATAAATATTTTTGTTCTTCATATGGAGTGGCTTGCGAGTAATTTAAATTGAAATACAAAGTTAACACAATACAAAAGTTCTTCAAAAAATAGTTTATTTCTTGAATCAATGATTTACTTTTGCCTGAATAAAACGTTTGATCGGTTAAAATGTTTGAAATAAAAGAAGTTGACTGTTCCGGCGATCTGAAGAGGTTTGTCAATTTGCCATATGAATTGTACCGCAACAATAAGTATTGGGTACCTCCTTTAAAGCAGGATGAATTCAAGCAATTGAACCCAGAAACCAACCCTTCATTTAAAAGTTGTGAAGCCTCCTTTTGGATAGCACTTGAGAACAAACGTTGCGTGGGCCGTATCGGTGCCATTATTAATCATGATTACAACCAAAAAACCGGTCTACTAAAAGGCCGCATTTCGAGGGTCGAGTTTATCGACGACAATTCGGTTTCAGAAGCTTTATTTACAACTGCAGAAATGTGGCTCAAAAAAAAGGGAATGAAGGAGGTACATGGGCCACTTGGATTCAACAACCTGGATAATCAGGGATTGCTCATCGAAGGATTTGACCATGTGCCTTCCATTGCTTCAGTGTATCACTGGCCATATTACCACGGACATTTTACAAATCATGGATTCACTAAAGAAAACGACTGGGTTGAATTCAGGTTGACCCTGGGCGAGGTAGCTCAAAAAAAGGCTGAACGTGGTGCTGAAATCATCAAAAAAAGATATGGATTTGAGGTGAGAACATTCGATTCGAACAAACAGTTGATCAGTTATTTGTATCCCGTTTTCCATATTCTGAACAATGCATTCCAGGAGCTTCCCTATGTCAGTCCTTTTTCGGATGAGATGATCAAATACATCGGAGAGAAATATTTCAAGATATTGAATCCGAAATTTGTAAAAATAATTCTGAAGGATGATCAATTGATCGCGTTCGTCATTGGTGTGCCCTCACTTTCCAATGCCATGAAAAAGGCAAATGGCAAATTGTTACCATTCGGGTTTTACCATCTCATGAAAGCCATGAAACACCCGGAAGTGATCGATTTATACCTGACCGGAGTTGCTCAGGAATATCAGAATTCAGGTGCAGCAGTAATATTGTTTGCCGAAATTCAAAAGGAAATGCTGGCCCATGGAATCAACCAGATGGAGACGACAGGTATTTTCGAAACCAATCACAATGTGATCAGCAACTGGAAGAATTATGAACACATCCAGCACAAGCGCCGCCGGTGTTTTGTAAAATCTTTATAACATTTTTCAGTTTTTATTGTTATTAATTCATTATTAACAAAAGTTAACTTTTCTTTTTGCGTTAATCTTTTTGATTATTGTATCACGGTTTGGTAGAA
>JAFGBL010000003.1 GCA_016933115.1 Bacteroidales bacterium
ATCTTTTTATGCATACCATTTTCTTTGTCTTTCCGACAGGGAATTCAAGACATCGATAGCTATATTGACATCATTCACAATTTGAAAGTCGAACATGCCCACACAAATGAAATCGGCACCGTTTTCAAATGCCCATTTAAATCCATCTTTGGGATAAATAGCTCCTGCAGCCAGCACTTTGAAACCCATAACGGGAATTTCCGAGTTCTTCACAAATTCAACTGCTTTTTCCGGATAAGTGCACCACATGTTGTCGTTCCAGCTTCCGTATTTTCTGTTACTTTTCTCCATTACTTCGAAAGTTCGTCTGTTTTCGTAAGGATGAGCAGACCAGTAATTATCATGGTGCATGGTGAGCATGTAATAATCGGGAATAATGCCGTTTTCCTTGCATGTTTCCAATGACTGTACGGCATGTGCTCCAAGTCCCGCGGTATATCCCTGTGACCTTATTTTGTCGATCATTTTACCAATCACATCCACTTGATTATCCATGACAAGACTATCACAACTGTTTCCTATCACCTGAATAATATCCACTCCATGATCGATGGCCTGATTAATTTTTTCATAAATATCTCCAACATCACTATTGTGTCCCACCTGGGATATCACCTGGATCTTGCCTCCATACACCTTTTTATATTTGGCCAGCACAGGATTTGACGGGAAACCAATGTTAATGGTATTAATTCCTGCTTTTTGAGCCAGTTCGAGAGTCTCATAAATCTTTTTTTCCGTATTGTAAGCTTTAAAAAGGGACGACGTGTAAATAAGATCACGACCGTGAGACCAGCCTCCAATTAAATTACCTCCCAGAACCAATCGGCTGATTTCATGATTACCCAACTTTCCCCTGGGTAATTCACCTTTTAGATCGGTTAAGGCAGATGCATTGACTTTAATGGTTGCCCCTGACATTACATCAACTTCCCCCTCACTCTGTATTTTAAATGCGCCCCAGCCCATTACCCCTAACAGCGGCAAAGCTGCCATATTTTTTAATGTCTCACGCCTTGTGTTTATTGGAACTACCTGACCTTCCTGAGTTGTTTTCCTTTTCAACCTATCCGGCAAAAGTCCTTTCAAAGCATAAAATCCATATCCTTTTTCCGGGATAAAGAACAATAACAATAATGCCACTGCTTCGATCAGATTCTTGTCTACGATATATCGATAACCTTCACCAATGCTAAATATTGAAATGCCAAATGGCGGATAGGCAAAATAGTACAACATCAGCAATAAGGCACCTGCCATCGTTGCAAAACGAATCACAATCCCCAGAAACAAGGCTAACCCAATCAATAGCAACCCATACATGTTCAAAACATCCACTACTTTCAGCAGAGCCGGGGAAGAAGCAAGGAACTGATAAAAACCGGAAAGAAATCCGGTAGAATTGGCCAAATAAGCGTTTGCGGTCCAATTGCCGGACAAAATCTTTAAAATACCTTCAAAAATAAAATGCCACCCAATACCCATTCTAAGGACGGTAATAATTATTTTAGCCGGAGTGACAGGCAGATTTTTCATATAAACTTTTTTTAAATGGTTCTGTTCACTTTATTATATATAGTATCATCTTTCAACATCAATGGTTACCGGGCCTAAAAGACCCGATTCGATCAGTGGACTATCCTTTGTATAAAATCTCCAGGTGGAAAAAGTTACCCGGTCTTTAACCGGCCGTTCACCTGTTCCAACCCATACGGGAATTTCCCTTACACCATTTAGTTTATCGTATTCGGCATCGGAAGGGAAATACTCGTCACCGATGAGTCGGTTTACCCACAGATTTACCACCTCAATTTCAAGCATATTTATTCCCTCTTTTAACACCCCCGTTATGTCGACCCTGTATGGAGGCTTCCATAAATTACCCAAATCCGTTCCATTTAGTTTTGGTGCAGCAAGAAAATTCACCTTGCCTAAAATAAGATAAATTTTGTCTCCTTTACTAATTTCAGAACCGCTAAAGTAAAATTCTTTGCTGTAAGTGGCAGTTCCTGAAAAGTGACGAATTCCAAAATCTTCTTTTTTGGACCTTCTTCTGTTATTTCAGACCAAACCACCCTTTGCATGGAATGTTCCGGGGTGATCCATGGCCCTCCGCTGGTTGACCAACCGGCACAGTTATGTATGGTGAGTTCCAATCCCAGCCGATACACCTCTGAAGATGCGTGTCTGATCAATTCCTTCCACCCCGGACTCATGTAATCGATCGGCCCACTGGGAATATCATTGGTCACATCAAAGATTTGTGTTGCAATAAGGAGGAAAATCGCCCCTATGGCAAAAATTCTATAAGAAATTAATGCAAACTTCATATGAAGCAAATATTTGTTTTTAATAAATGAACTCCTGACTTGACACGGAAGAATGGTTAAATTCAGCGTTGCTGAATGCATTGAAAAAGCTGAACTAAAATTTGTTGTAGATTGTTTTCCCGGATTCATTCAAGATATGAATACTCTTCCTCCAGGTTTAACTCCTTTCTTGCTTCCTCATCAGGACGGGGATAAAAATCCTTTTCTGCA
>JAFGBL010000004.1 GCA_016933115.1 Bacteroidales bacterium
AAGGAGAAAAAATCAGAATGATAAACGGGAGGCTTGAAGTGCCTGATTTTCCAATCGTTCCTTTTATTGAAGGGGATGGAACAGGCCCGGATATTTGGCGTGCTTCTCAAACAGTTTTTGATTCCGCTGTGGTGAAAGCTTACGGAGGAAAAAGAAAAGTAATCTGGAAAGAGGTTTTTGCAGGTGAAAATGCCTTTAATAAATTCGGCGAATGGCTTCCGGATGAAACGATCAATGCATTTAAGGAATATTTGGTAGGTATCAAAGGGCCATTAACGACCCCAGTTGGCGGTGGGATCCGCTCCCTGAATGTAGCGCTTCGCCAGATATTGGATTTATATGTCTGCCTTCGGCCCGTTAAATATGTGGCAGGGGTTCCTTCGCCTGTAAAAAAACCCGAAGATGTGAATATGGTCATTTTTCGTGAAAATACGGAAGATATTTATGCCGGGATTGAGTGGAAAGAAGGTAGCCCGGAGGTGAAAAAGATAGTTGACTTCATTCAAAATGAAATGGGCGTTAAAAAAATCCGCTTCCCCGAAACCAGTGGTATCGGCATTAAACCCGTTTCAAAAGAGGGGTCTTACAGGCTGGTTAAAGCTGCCATTGAATATGCTTTACGAGAAAAAAGAAAATCGTTGACCCTGGTTCACAAGGGCAATATCATGAAATTCACTGAAGGGGCATTTAAAAACTGGGGTTACGATATTGCAAAAAAGGAATTCAGGGATCATGTTGTGACGGAACGTGAGAGTTGGATTATAGGCAATAAAGACCACAATCCCGGTTTAACGGTTGAAGACAATGCAATGCTCATTGAACCCGGATATACCCTGATGACCGAATCCCAGAAGAAAGATATCAGGGATGAAGTGGAAAATGCTTTAAGACTTATGCCAACTCATGGTGAGGGTAAATGGAAGGCCAAATTATTGATCAAGGATACAATTGCCGATATTACACTTCAACAGGTTCTGACAAGGGCAGGTGAATTTGAAGTCATCGCTACGATGAACCTGAATGGAGACTACTTATCTGATGCACTGGCGGCCCAGGTCGGAGGGATCGGAATTGCTCCTGGTGCCAATATCAACTACATTACCGGTCATGCAATTTTTGAAGCGACCCATGGTACTGCACCAAAATATGCCGGACTCGACAAGGTAAATCCTGGTTCTGTAATACTTTCAGGAGCCATGATGTTTAAATATATGGGCTGGGGCGAAGTGCACGACCTCATTTGGAAAGGCCTCGAAAATGCAGTGAGCCACAAGGAAGTGACCTACGATTTTCACCGCCTGATGGACGGAGCAACTTTACTCAAATGCTCTGAGTTTGGTAATACAATAATTAAATATATGTAATTTAAAATAAGAGGAAGATGTCAACACTAAAAGAAAAACTCTATCAGAAAATAGAAGAACATCGTCCCCGCATCGAACGTTTGTTAAATGATCATGGTGATGTTGTAATTGATAAGGTTACCATTGCACAAGCGATTGGTGGGATGCGCGGTATTAAAAGCCTGGTCACTGATATTTCCTACCTCGATCCCAATGAAGGGATTCGCTACAGGGGATATACACTCAAAGATGTCTTTAAATTACTACCTAAGCCAAAAGGCGCTGAAATGCCCTATGTCGAAGGTTTGTTTTACCTGCTTTTAACCGGTGACATTCCTTCTGAAGAAGAAGTAATGGATGTGGTTGACGAATTTTCCAAAAGGAGGATCATTCCCAGGTACATTTACGAATTGATCGATTCATTCCCATGTTGTAGTCATCCAATGGCCATCTTTTCATCGGCCATCCTTTCAATGCACCGCGAATCATTTTTTACCAAAAAATATTATGCTGGCATAAATAAAAAGGATTATTGGGATCCCATGTATGAAGATTCATTGAATTTGCTGGCAAAACTACCTGAGATTGCAACCTATATTTATGCTAAACTTTACAGGGATGGAAAGCGGATACAATCCAATCCGAATTTCGATTTCGGAGGTAATTTTGCATTTATGATGGGTAAGGAAAAACCTTATGATGATGTTGCGAGGCTGCATTTTATCATCCACAGCGATCATGAAAGCGGAAATGTGAGTGCTCACACCGGACACCTTGTAGCCAGTTCACTGTCCGATGCTTATCTTTCCATTTCAGCCATGATCAATGGATTGGCAGGACCACTTCATGGCCTTGCTGCACAGGGTGTTTTGCAGTGGCTTCACGAACTTGTGGATAGAATGGGGGGTGAAAATGTGATTCCTTCGGAAGATGAAATCAAACAATATGTTTGGGATACATTAAATTCGGGGCAGGTGATTCCGGGTTTCGGCCATGCCGTTTTAAGGAAAACAGATCCCCGCTATTCACTCCAGCGCGAATTCAGTATGAAACACTTGAAAGAAGACACATTATTTAAGTATGTGGATATTCTTTATAAAGTGGTTCCGCCTATATTAAAGGAACAAGGCAAGGCAAAGAATCCTTGGCCCAATGTGGATGCGCAATCCGGGGTGATCCAATGGCATTATGGAATCAGGGAATATGACTTCTATACAGTATTGTTCGGAATTGGCAGATCCATTGGTATATGTGCCAACATCATCTGGGACAGGGCATTGGGTTATCCGCTCGAGCGGCCTAAGTCGGTAACAACGGATATGCTCGAGGAATTTGCCGGCATCAGAAAGAAAGAAAAAGAAAAGGAAAAAGAAAAAGTCAAAAGCCAATAAAAGATCAAAGGGTTCTGAAATCAGAACTCTTTTTTTATACTAAACCAATTTAATTATGACCTGGCAAATAGAGTTCAGTTTACCAGCATTTGAAAGGGGTTTTCATTTGATCACCCAACTGGTAGAAGAAAACCTTCAAGATAATTTACCAAAACAGGGATTGTTGCATCTGCTGATCAAACACACTTCTGCGGGTTTAACGATCAACGAAAATGCAGATCCTACTGTCAGGATTGATTTTGAGAACATCTTTAACAAATTGATCCCCGAAAGCGCAGGATATATCCATACCCTGGAAGGGTCCGATGATATGCCGGCACACATTAAATCATCCCTGGTGGGGCATTCGGTTACCATCCCCATTACCAATTTTCGGTTGAACCTTGGTTCATGGCAGGGTATATATTTGTGTGAATTCAGAAACCATGGTGGTAAAAGAAAAATAGTTGCTACAATTATTGATTGACTCCTGATTTCCCAGCAAGACGGGAGCAATCCGGGAATTAATAATCCTTGATATTTCATCCGCTTAACCGGTTAAATGATTTTCTAAATGAAATAATTACTAATTTAGTCCTCCAAATGGCCGGAACAATTATTTTAGTTATTCTGTTTATTTTGATACTTTGGTTTTTGACCGCTCCAATATACCTGTGTATCGACACCACTGAAAAAGCATATTACGGAGGAATCAGGGGAATTGTAAAAATTTTTTTGGTTGAAGATGAGGAGGCTTTATTTATTTTACATATTCGATGGTTTTTAATGGATTTCAGGATAAATCCATTTAAAGAAAAAGTACTAAAGCCGAAAAAAGATCAAAAAAGGCCATCGAAGCGAAAAAGATCAAAACCGTTAAAACTGTTAAGATTGGTAATGAAAATGTCATGGAACAGCATTCGTTCCTTCAAATTAAAAAAACTTGAAGTCAATTTGGACACGGATGATGTGATCTGGAACGGATATCTGGTCCCTGTTTTCATTTACACGAACCAAAAAAAATCGGTACAATTCGACATTAATTACAGCGGGCAAAACAATATTATACTCATAATTGAAAACAGGCTTATTACTTTATTGTTTAATAATATCAGAACATACTTAAAACATAAAATTAACTAAAATTCTAAACCATGGAATTTGATCTTGAAAACATGTTGAACAAGGTATTGGATCAATTGCAAACCATTGCCAAAACGGAAACCGTCATCGGAGAACCTTTTAAACTGGGTGAATTTACTTGTGTACCTGTCATCAAAATCGGAATGGGATTTGGAAGCGGTGCAGGAGGTGGCGAAAAAGAAAAGAACGGCGGAAAAGGCGGGGGAGCCGGTGCCGGAATCGGAATGGAACCTATCGGGTTCCTGGTAACCAAGGGAAATGAGATTTCGATGATCAGCGTTTCCCGCTCCAAGGGAATTCAATCCATTTTTGAAAAAGTACCCGACCTGATAGACAAAATGATGCATATGAAGAAAGACAAGGAATCGGATAAGAAAAAATAATTTCTCTTTTCTGTCTTCTTTAAATTTCCCGCAAACAATTTCAAAGTTTCAAATCTTCTAATAATGTCAATTTTTTATTGAAGTTTTTTGTAATTGCCGGTTAGGCCAGGCCAATCCTTGTTTTATCTGAGAATTGAATCAAATCCGGGAAAAAGTTAAAAAACTCGTTTCGAAATAAAACATAATTTCGCTGCAGATCGTAAACGGCACCTCCCATACCTGATTCAAAAGGTGTTCGTATAGCCATACCGTTCAATGCGCGATCCAGGCCTTCAAAACTTGCATAACCGGTCAGCCAGTTAAACCGCTTCATATAAGCTATGAACCGCTGGCTTTTTTCAGGTAAAATGGGATATCTCTTAATTATTATTTCATACATCCGGTCTGTAAATGTCAACAGGCTTTCTTGTGAATAACGCTCCCAGTTGACCGAAAGAAAATGATCGTAAAACATATCGACGATAACACCTGCATATTTTCGGTATTTGGCTGTCAGCCTTTTTTTACTTTGTAGGAAAACCGGATGGGAGTCGGTAAATGTGTCTATTTGACGGTGCAGGAATATTCCGTTTTGAACCCCTGCATTAAACTTCTGAACCTTTTTTCCTTTCACATGATCGGCAATAAAATTGCCAACGATCAAATCTTCGTTATCTCCTGAAAGGTACAAATGAGCCAGGTAATTCATAACAAAATGTATCTGACAAAACTACGATATAATTTGAATCTGGGATCCCCTATTTAAAATCATTATAGATAAACGAAACCTTTTGAAAGACCAAATAATTATTTATTTTTGTTTGGTTAACATGATGTGATTCAAGCAGTACTAGAGTTTATGGAAAAATTAATGCTTTTAGGAGATGAAGCCATAGCCCAGGGAGCCATTGATGCAGGAATATCAGGAATATACGCTTACCCAGGTACCCCTTCTACCGAGATCATGGAATATGTGATCAATTCAAAAGAAGCCAAACAAAGCAAAATCCGTTCGGGATGGGCAACAAATGAAAAAACAGCCATGGAAGCTGCGCTGGGAATGTCCTATACCGGTAAACGCGCCATCGTATGTATGAAACATGTCGGGTTAAACGTTGCTGCCGATGCTTTCATCAACTCGGCCATCACGGGAGCCAATGGCGGCTTGCTGGTAGTAGCAGCCGACGATCCTTCCATGCATTCTTCACAAAACGAACAGGATTCCCGTTTTTTTGGCAAATTTGCCATGATACCTGCACTCGAGCCTTCCAACCAACAGGAAGCATATGACATGATCCACTATGGATTCGAAATATCGGAGAAATTTGAAATCCCTGTTCTTATGCGGATCACAACCCGGCTGGCCCATTCCAGGTCGGCAGTTGTTCGTAAGCAAACCAGACCACAAAATGAAATTCATTTACCGGGAAATCTCAAACAATTCATTTTATTGCCGGCCAATGCCAGAAGGCAGTATAAGCACCTGTTGCAAAGCCAGGCAAATTTTCAGGAAGAGTCGGATAATAGTATTATGAACCAATACATCGACGGACCGGACAAAAAACTGGGAATCGTCGCCTGTGGCATATCTTTCAATTACCTGATGGAAAATTTCCCTGACAAAAAGATTCCTTATCCCGTATTAAAATTAGGCCAGTACCCGATTACCCGGCCAAAAATGAAGAAACTTTATGATGAATGTGATGAGATTCTTGTCCTTGAAGAGGGTTATCCCATTATCGAAGAATTGATCGGTAGCTTCTTCGGTTTAGGTAAAACCATCAAAGGCAGGTTGGATGGCACTATTTCGCGCGACGGCGAACTAAATCCAAATATTGTAGGTAAATCCCTGGGGATGGAATTTGCTCAAACCAGGCCTTTGCCTTCTGTTGTGACCGGCAGGCCGCCGAAACTTTGTAAAGGATGCCCGCACATTTATTCCTATAATGCCCTCAATGAAGCATTGACCAATTATTCAAAAGGACGCGTTTTTTCAGATATCGGTTGTTATACCCTTGGTGCCCTTGAGCCTTTCGATGCCATCAATACATGTGTCGACATGGGCGCATCCATCACCATGGCCAAAGGAGCTGCCGACGCCGGGTATAAACCTGCCATTTCGGTAATCGGCGATTCCACTTTCACACATTCGGGAATGACCGGATTGCTGGATGCAGTCAATGATAATTCTTCAATAACTGTAGTTATTCTCGACAATGCAACCGTAGCCATGACGGGAGGCCAAAAATCATCCGCCACCGGCAAACTGGAAAAAATATGTGAAGCCATCGGGGTGCATAAAGATCATATAATTGTTATGAATCCTTCTCCGAAATACCACGAGGAAAACATGAAGGTTTTCAAAAAAGAGATTGAGTACGAAGGTGTATCGGTTATTATTCCCAGAAGAGAGTGCCTGCACACTGCCGCCCGAAGAATCAAGGAAGAAAAAAAGAAAAAAGAACTGGAAAAAATTAAATCTGAATAGCCAAAATATTATTTATAGATGAAGAAGGACATAATATTAGCTGGAGTTGGCGGGCAGGGAATATTATCCATAGCTGCAGTTATTGGTATGGCTGCCATTGATAACGGTTTATACATGAAACAAGCCGAGGTTCATGGCATGAGCCAGCGGGGAGGCGATGTACACTCCGACCTTAGGATTTCTGACCGGGAAATAGCTTCCGACCTGATCCCGGAAGGCAAGGCAGATATGATCATTTCTGTGGAACCCATGGAATCATTGCGATATGTACCGATGCTGGCACCGGATGGTTGGATCATAACCAATATAAATCCCTATGTGAATATTACCAATTACCCTGATATGGATGATATTCTGAAGGAGATCAAGTCGATTCCCAACCACATTGCCCTGGATGCCAACAAAATGGCAGATGAAATCGGATCCAAAAAATCGGCCAATATGGTAATACTGGGAGCGGCATCATTGTTCCTTGGCTTGAAATATGAACACCTCGAAAATGCAATCGCTAAATTATTCAAAAACAAAGGCGTAGATGTCATCGAAATAAATCTTAAAGCTCTTGCTGCCGGTAAAATATTTGCGGACAATTACAATAAAAATTAACTAAGATTAGTTTTTTTAAAAAAAAATGTACCTTTGTTGTTTGTTTACAATTATCAGGGCAGATTTTTTGTAAAAAATTTAAATAATTTTAAATAATTCAATGTTTAACTAAATTTAATTTAATCATGAAGAGATTAATACTATTAAGTTTGGTTCTCCCCTTAGCAGTGATCGTTTTCGCACAGGGGACAACTACTTCAAAACACAAGGCGAGTGTTGTTAAAAAAGCCGTTTATAAACCTGCAATTCACGATTTAGGCAGTACTGCTTTCGCACAAGAACCTAATTCCACAGTTGTAAATCCAAACACTTCGAAAGATGAAGCTCCTGTAGGTATTACCAATTACGACCTGCAAACCAACGCTTGTTTAAGCAACAGGTTAACCTTATTTTCAGATGGAACTTTAGCAGCCGTTTTCACCTTTGGCTTGCAGGAAACAGTAGCCATGACTGACAGGGGAACCGGTTACAATTATTTTGACGGAACCTCATGGGGACCTGCTCCTACAGTAAGAATAGAGGTAGACAGGACCGGCTGGCCCAACCACGCCGCATTCGGTGAAAATGGTGAAATTATTGCTGCGCACTTTTCAGAAGCAGACACTGCCGGAATTATTTTCCACAAGCGTGATAACAAAGGAACAGGCGATTGGGAACAAATTATTATTCTTCCCAGTCCTGACCCTCAGTATCCAGATGCGCTCTGGCCAAGGGTGGTAACATCGGGCCCCGATCACGGTGTAATCCACGCTATTTATACAACCTATCCAGTCGCTAACGGCGGAGGTGTTTGGCAGGGTATGGATCCGGCACTACTTTACAGCCGTTCTTCCGATGGTGGTACTTCCTGGGATCCGCAATCGATTATACTTGATGGAATGACAGCAGATGAGTATTCTGAAATCGGTGGTGATTCTTATGCTTTTGCTGAACCCGTTGGTGAAACACTTGCATTTGTCGTTTGCGATACCTGGATGACAGACTGGTTTGTTATGAAATCTGAAGACAATGGAGATAGCTGGGATAAAATACTCATTTGGGAAAATCCATATCCATTTTTTGAATGGGAAGTTACTTTAACAACCGATACGCTTTTTGCACCTGACGGTTCTGCTGACGTGGCTATTGACCAGAATGGTATGGTTCATTCAGTTGCCGGCCTTTGTGGAGTAGCTCATACTGAAGTTGGAACCTC
The DNA here is from genome assembly GCA_016933115.1 of Bacteroidales bacterium. Classification (GTDB taxonomy): domain Bacteria; phylum Bacteroidota; class Bacteroidia; order Bacteroidales; family JAADJA01; genus JAADJA01. The sequence continues at coordinate 8,508 of JAFGBL010000004.1, forward strand.
ATACAGTTACTGGCCATATGCAGAAGGTATTGCTTACTGGAACGAAGATATGGGGACTTTTGAACATGAAAATGGCAATCCGCACGATGCATTGAGGATGTGGGAAAATGGCGGAGAATGGTCAGCCAATTTAGTCGAAGATGTAAGCCTCGTTGGTTGGGGACAGGATCTCGACGGTGACGACCAATTCGTTTATAATAACGATGAATTGTATACTTACAGGACTATTGGAGCCAATACAATGCCCAGCATTACTGTTGGACCTTACAACCAGATTGTTGTTGCATGGGCAGGTGTGAATGAATTAAGGTTTGTTACAGATTCCTATAATTACAGAAGTATCTGGATGAGGGAATCTCATGACAATGGTGCAACCTGGAGTCCTCATTTTGATGCTACTGCCGACCTTGTTCACCTGTTTGACGAGTGTATTTATCCTGTCGTCGGTTCAAATATTGATGGAAATATCCATTTGATGTATTCATTTGACGGAGATATCGGACTTGCGCTCGACAACGATCATGCGTACCATAATAACTTCATTACTTACCACAGTGAGTTATATACTTCAATTGAAGAAATGCAAGCTGCAGTTCCGGCATTGGAGATTTCTCAAAATTACCCGAATCCCGCCAATGGTTCTACTGAAGTTGCCGTTAATTTGAAACAAGCCGGCAACCTTTCACTGGAAGTTACCAATATGGCCGGACAGGTTGTTTATACTGTAAACAAAGGATATGCCCACGCTGGTTTAAATAAAATTTCAGTTAATGTTTCCGACCTGACCCCTGGTGTTTATTTCTATACCGTTAATGCCGGTAAAGAAACTGCAACCAGGAAGATGATGGTTGAATAAGATTTGATTAATAATAAAAAGGTTACCCGCAGGAGATTCCTGCGGGTTTTTTTATTCCCTTTTTGATCTCAAAATCTCATATATTAAAATGTATTTGAAAATTATTCCATGCAGGTCATGGGAATAAAATGTGAAAATAAATATCATCGTGGCAGAGCCAAGAAGTATTTATAAGGAATGGTTTATTGCCCTAATCGCTGCAAGCAGCGGGGAATATAACCCTGAAATCCCGATACACTGCGTTATCGGGATCAGTTCGACTTTATTTTTTCAGTTCACTATCGTTTCCGAAATAACAGTCTCACTGATTTAATAAGAATCATTTTTTTCATACATTTGTTATACTAATAAATAAATTGTAAAATCATTTAAATTTTCACCCATGAAACAGTTGTTTATACTTTTATTGGTCCTCAGTATAGGTTGTTTTGCTGTATCGCAAAACAGGCCTGTATTACCTAAAGAGCTGCGTGAACTCTCAATACCTAAAAAACTATCCGGTTATGAAAACACAATTTCTCAAGATGAAATCATTCCTGCTGCTGAAGCAGGCCTATTTCCACCTGAAGAAGAACAGATCGGTGATACCCGGTATGATGATCAGGCCAATGCATCCACACAAAACAGGATTTATTTGTACGACGACGGCACGATTGGTGCTACCTGGACACGTGCCATGGATGATCCGAACTGGAATTCAAGGGGAACCGGTTACAATTATTTTGACGGAACCGAATGGGGGGATTATCCGGAAGACCAAATCGAAGAGGAGAAAGTGGGATGGCCGTCCTACTCACCCTGGGGTGAAAACGGAGAAATCGTTGTTTCACATGGATCTAACGGATTGGTTATATCCACTCGTGATGTAAAAGGAACAGGGGACTGGACTTATTCTTTGCTGCAAGGCCCTCCGGGACATGAATATGTTATTTGGAACCGCACAATTTCGGGTGGCACCGACCATAATATGTTATATACCCTTGCAGTAACAGCCTCGACGGATTACTCGGGAACACCCTATGAAGGTCTTGATGGTGCAATTGTTTATTCCATGTCGACCAATGGTGGAATAACCTGGGATATCCAAAATACGCTGCTTGAAGGAATGACGGCGGACGATTATACCGGTTTCCAGGGAGATACTTATACTTTTGCAGAACCCAAGGATGATATCGTAGCGTTTGTCGTTGGCGAAAGCTGGTACGACCTGTTCCTGATGAAGTCGGACGATGGAGGTGAAACTTTTGATAAAACTGTGATATGGGAGCACCCCTATCCATTTTTTGATATCCATGCACCTATCGTAACGGATACTTTCTATTGTGCCGATGGTGCGAACTCACTCATCATTGACGATGATGGAATGGTACATGTGGCCTTTGGGATCAACAGGTCGATTTGTGTCGGAACAACTGTCAATGATATGCAATGGTTTCCCTTTGTTGGGGGTATTGGTTATTGGACTGAAGATATGGATGCTTTTTCCGACAATTTGAATGCACTTAATCCATATGGTCATCCTGATTCCGAATTGATAGAGGGTTACAATTTAATTGGCTGGACCCAGGACGTAAATGGTGATGGGGAAATAACTTTTGAAGGGACGGGGACAGAAAACCTCGGGCTTTACTATGTTGGTTTGTCAAGTATGCCCCAATTGGTTTTGGGCCAGAATAATGATATTTATTTGGTTTATTCTACTCTCACCGAAACTTATTCAACCGGAACAGGAGGGGCAAATTTCAGGCATCTCTGGCTGCGTATGTCACCTGACGGCGGAGAAACATGGGAAGGATTTTATGATCTTAATTCTGACCTGATTCATTTGTTCGATGAATGTGTGTATCCTTCATGCGCTGCAAATTCTGATGAAAACATCTATTTGGTTTACCAGGTGGATGGAACTCCAGGGGTAAATATTTGGGGGACTCTGCACCCTGTTACTGATAATAAGATTGTTTTTATGAAAATATTTAAGGGAGATGTAACGGGTACCTATGAGAATGGTAAATTGAATTCCTCTTTTGAGGTTAGCCAGAATTATCCCAATCCTTGTACAACATCAACCCAGGTAAATGTTGTTATGAGAAAAACTGCTACTTTAAACCTTGAAGTCAGCACCCTGACCGGACAGGTCGTTTATCGAACATCCAGGGATGCAGGACCGGGTTTGAACCGGTTTTCAATTGATGTCACAGATTTTACTGCCGGAGTTTATTTCTATACAGTAAATACCGGGAATGAAGCTGTAACCCGAAAGTTGCTTGTTGAATAAATAATCATCAAAAAAATTAATCCCACAAGGAGGCTCCTTTCGGGTATTTTTTCTAAATGTACCAGTTTTCAGTCAGTGTCGATACATGATAAACTCGGCCAACCATCATACATTTAGATAATTATATTTA
>JAFGBL010000206.1 GCA_016933115.1 Bacteroidales bacterium
ATAAAAAAGAACCTTGAAATTTCAGGATATGCAATCATGCTCTGCTTCTTGTTGGATCTTCAAGCGGGACGCTTGAAGCGGTTCGGGGATTGAAAACCAATCTGCAACGCTGAATATATATGACCAAACGGGTCGAATATTGCATTCATTAACTGTAACTTCTTCCTATTCAATAATCTTAAGCGGAAGCGAAATCAAACCCGGAATATACTTCATCCGTTTAGAAACTTCTAATGGATTAAGTGCAACAGAAAAGATAATCAGGCTTTGAATTTCAGGCTGATTTTCAATTAAAATTTAGCGATCAGTTTTATATTCAATTGCCGCGGCGTCAGATAATTGGGTACGGCCCACTCGGTGCCGTAAATATCGGTGACCCAAACGTAGGAAACGGTATTGTTGACTTGCAACAGGTTCAGCACCTCCAACGTGATCCATAAGGTATTGAAAACCCGGAAGGGATTTTTGGGAGAAAACCGGGTATGTTCGCCAATGATCTCTTTGGAAAATCCGATATCCACCCTGCGGTAAGGCGGCATTCGCTTGTCGTGTTTGTAGATGGGAGATTGGGGTGGCCCAAATGGCAGGCTGCTCCCAAAGATCAAAGTCAACGACATTTTGTAGGTCGGATTTTTTGGCAGGTAATCCTGGAAAAATATGCTGAAACTCACCCGCTGATCGGTGGGGCGGGGAATATATCCGGGATCAACCTGGTTCCCCTGGGCATCCAGCTTATAATCGCCATACACATTTTCCGCAGTTTTTAAAAAAGAAAGGCTGGCCCAGGATTCCACTCCCCGTACAAATTCACCGTTCACCTTAAAATCGATTCCGGCTGCATATCCATGCGATTTGTCAAAGGCATAGTAACGAATTTGCACATTATCAACCACATAAGGGATCAGGTTGTCGAGGTATTTATAATAAACTTCGGAAACGAACTTAAAAGGCCTTCCCCAGGCCAGGAAATTCCAGTCGCTGCCCGCAACCAGGTGGACAGAAGTTTGCGCTTTCTGATTGTAATTGAGCCGGCCATCTATGTTTTTCAATTCCCGGTAAAAGGGCGGCTGATAATACATCCCGGCTGAAAAACGGAACAAAACATCCCTTTCCCACTCAGGTTTAAATGAAACGGTCGCCCTTGGGCTCACCACCACCTGTTTGTTGTAATCCCAGTAATTTGCCCTGATTCCGGCTGTAAAAGTCACTTTGGTGCTGTCCGGGTCAAGACCCCACGTATTCTGGATAAAGGCCGTGTACCTGTTTGAATTGATATAGGCATTGGTGCGGATCAGTTCGTAAAGATCAAACGGGTTATTTGGCTGAACGCCGGGATTGGTATAACCAACAGAATCCGGTGGCCGGGGTATTGAGTACCCTGCCGAATCGATCAGTACCCATTCATTCATTTGGTCATCGATCCGTTCGTTCTGGAATTTCGCTCCCCATTGCAACAACTGGTTACCGATTTCCTTTGTTCCTTTATGGCTGATGTTATATACCTTGATATCCATATTATTGCGGGCATGGTTCATAAAGGTGCCTACTCCCTGCGATTCTACGACATCTCCAAAGTTTTCACTGCTGATGTTATTGTCAATCAAACCAATATAATATTGCCCGATCACATCATAGGTTTCACTCTCAATGGAATTATAACCTGATGCGATCAGTTTCAGTCTTGTTTTCCGGTTGGGTTTGTATGTCAGGGTTACTCCGCCCAAATAGGTGAGATAATTGTCCACCTCCTGCCCATCGAAATAAACAGTAAGCCTTCGAACCTGCTGCACAGTGCCAAAGTCGGTCTCCCGGCTTTCAGGAACCAGTTTGTATTTGTTCTGTGCCACATTGGCCAGCACCGATACTTCAAGTTGCGGTGAAATCTCATAGCCAAGCAAAGCTTGCACATCGGTGAAGCTGGGTTTATAGTCGCCTTTGGTTTCGAGCGCATTGAGCAGGTATTGATTGGTTTTATGCCGGACACCCATCAAGTAGGTGAATTTTCTTTTGGCTGCGGTTCCCTCTAAATGGAATGAACCTCCCAGCAAACTAATTGAAGCCGAACCGGCAAATTCGGTCGGTTTTTTATATTGCAGGTCGAGGACCGATGACATCTTATCCCCGTATTTGGCATCGAAACCGCCGGCAGAAAACAGCAGGGACGAAACGAGGTCGGAATTGACAAAACTCAATCCTTCCTGCTGCCCCGAGCGGATCAGGAAAGGACGATAAATTTCAATGTCGTTCACATAAACCAGGTTCTCGTCAAAATTTCCGCCCCTCACAGAGTATTGCGAACTCAACTCATTGCTCGATGATACACCGGGCAAAGTCTTCAGCAAAGTGGGAATCCCATCCGATGCGGTAGGAATGGTAAAGGCAATTTTCGGATCGATCCGGACCAGGTTGGTCGATCGTACCTGCTCATCCTGTATTTCAACCTGTGGGAGTTCGGTATACGAAAGTTTCAGGGATTTATTGATCTCAAACCTTTCGCCCGGTGTCAGAGTTACCGGTTCAACTACTTTTTCGAACCCCACAAACGAAATGGCAACAAAAATATCGCGGTTGGCGGGCACTTCCATCTCAAAATTACCTTTGCGGTCAGTTACGGTTCCTCCCGGTAGTCCGGCGATAGCCACATTTACCAGCTCGAGCGGTTTACCTTTTTCATCGGTAATTGTCCCAAATACAGTTGCTTTTTCCTGCGCAAAAAGCAATTGAAAGCTTGCCATTAAAACCAGTAAAAAAGAAAACCTCATCAATCCGCTATAAATTAGTTTCAATCTTTATCCCGCCTGAATTTTCCTTCTTTCCAGGCTTTGATAAACTGAGCCCAGGCAAAAGGATTTAAAACCGTAATGGGCTGCGTTTGCCCGATATAATATAATTTATCCTGTTGCAATTGCATGGAGTACTTGTAATTCATACTTCCGTCCATCGGATAATTTTCGACCATTTCCCTCAATTCTGTAGCATCCAGGTTCTTTCTTGCCCGCTCATAATCATCGTCCGGAACGTCAAAAGTAAGAAAAGCTTCTTTAAACTGCTCTTTCGATGGCCAGGGATAAATAACGGTTTGAGGGAGTAGTATCGTATCGGAGGTCATCACTTGTATCAATGAATACCTGTTGCCTGTTATGGTATCGGGGATGACAAAGGAGCTCTTTTTAAATCCAACCGCTGAAAACAGGATGGTATCATTTTTCCTGGCCACAAATGAAAAATAGCCGTAGTAATCGGCAACAGTGCCCCTCCAGGTGTTTTTCAGTATGATATTGGTATAGGGAACCGGTTGGATACTATCTGCAGTAACAACAATCCCCGAAAACTGTATCAAATCCTCATCACTCTCCTGGGAAAATGAATCAAGAAAGATCATTGAAAAAATGAAGATAATAAGTAGATTTCCGGATTTCATCAAGCACAAAAATAGTTTTCTTTACCAAATGGGATGTAAAATTTATAAACGGGTACTTTACCGAATTATTTTTAACACGGATTTCCCCTAAATGAAAAAAGCTGTTACTCAATCAAGCAACAGCCTCCATATCGTCCTAACTTATTTTTAAAGATATCCTTTTTCCTGCGCATCCTTTAACGCTGCATAAATTCCTTTTTTATTGATAGTCCTGATTCCGGCAGCCGAAACCTTCAAAGTAATGTACCTGTCTTCCTCTGGAATGTAAAACCTTTTGGTCTGGAGGTTTGGGTAGAACCTTCTTTTGGTTTTGATATTCGAGTGCGAAACATGGTTCCCGACTATCATCTTCTTTCCTGTTATCTGGCAAATACGTGACATCGCTCTAATTTTTACAATTTAAATTTTCAAAAAGGAGTGCAAAGAACGGAATAATTTTCTAATTATTCAAACGATTTTAAAATTATTTTTTTGATGGGATATTAAACTTACCCGGAGGTGTACCCTCAAAACCGATGCATGCTATTCCCGGAACTTTATCGGTTATCTTTTTTCAATCGGTCGGTTTCCATTTTCACTTCTTATAATACTTTTTCCTGAAGTACGGTTCCTTTTAAAATTTTTGTTTCCATGCTCTTTAAGGTTTAAATTATTTTAAATGAATTGAAACAAAACTAGTCCGGCTATAAAGTTTATCAAAAATGGTTCTCGGGAAGTTATAGCTTTGAAAATGGATAAATTAAAAAATCTGGGCAAAAGGGAGTCATTCATTAGGTTTTATCCTCTGATTAAATATAAAAGACATAAAAAGTGAAAAAACTTGCAAAATAATGGATATCGGTAATTGAATTCTGCAATAAGCAATTTCCGGGCTAAATTTTATTTTGAAGTGCTATGATAATTTTGCCGGGATTTCAGATCGTTTTGATCTATTTCCAAAAAAGGTTTGAGTCCTTTGCCCGTAGGGCATATATATCCATAGGAAATTAGTCTTCCATGAGATTGATTTCCCGAAGGGAATAAACAATAGCTAAAAATTCAGGCAGAAACACCAATAATTATTCAATGGGCTTGAAAATATAGCGTTCATCATATTCGATTTCATTCTCTTTTAAAAACCGCAGGTACTCTTCTCTAAAGGAAACTTTCTTATGATGCTGCTGTTGCTGTTCAATGTATTTTATCTTTTCGGGCAATTGTGATTTCCCGAGAGAAAAGGCTCCAAAACCCTCTTGCCACGAAAACTTCCCGGCCGATAGAAGGTTTTGGTTTATCCACAATGATGAACTTCTTTTCAAATGATACATTAAATCGGATGGAGCCTGTTTTGGGTTCATGCTTATTAAGACATGAATATGATCGTTCATGCCGTTTATCACATACAACTTATGTCCTTGTTGATCAATAATGCCTTTCAAATACTTGTACAAGCTATCCCGCCATTTATTATTGATGAGGCATAACCGGTTCTGAACCGCAAAAACATAATGCACATACAATTGGGTATAGGTATTAGCCATTTATTTCTTGTTTTTGTTGATGTCCTAAGGACAATTAAATTCATTTGATCACAGATATCTATTGATATTGAAGCCCTACGGGCTAACAGATTATTCTCGTGTGAAATTAAAGATTAGTGCATTAAAATTCAGAATTATTTCACTTCAGCACATCAAAATGAAATGTTGCC
>JAFGBL010000207.1 GCA_016933115.1 Bacteroidales bacterium
AACTGATCGATAAGGATTTTGGCCTCGGAATTTTATTCGTCAATTACGTCCGGGCCCTTTATACTTTTAGTACAGCCCAAAGATTTAATTTACCAGATGAGGAGAAAATATATAAACTTGGGTTGCAAATAGGACAATACTGGCCAGTGACTATAGCATATCTTTTTGGCGGCCTTAATTTAATTGAATCCGGAAACGAAAAGCTGGTCTTGCGCTATTTAGACAGGATGAGAACACTAAGTGTGGAGTTTGACAACGATTATCCGGAAGTGCAATATTTCCGGTTAAAAACACATTTATATACTAAATTTCGAAAATTGGACGAAGCAACAGATATTTTCAATGAAGCTATCGCCATTACAAAAAACACCGATTACAAAATGCAGTTAATGATGGCTTATTGTAATTGTTCCATTGCTAATTCATTAAAACTGGACTTCACTGAAGCCAGGAATGCCCTGGCTCAGGCAGAGCATTTCGTAAATGATTTCAGGATACCAATGTGCCATGCACTCTATTACATTGCAAAAACCCATATAGAAATCGCAGAGTTAAAAGTGAATAAAAGAGACCTCCACATTAGAAAAAAAGTACTAAAAACCACCCATGATTTAGTAAAGATAGCCCAGAAAGTTAGAAGCCATTTAACCGAATCCTATCGTTTGCATGCTGTTGTTTACTTGCTATTGAATAAACCTGGCAAGGCTTCTAGGAATTTTGAGAAATCTATAAAAATGGGATTAAGTTTCAATGGTAACCTCGAACTATCCCGCACTTATTTCGAAGCCGGCAAATTCCTGCGTGATACATCCAATAAAAAAGAAAGAATCAACGGCATGAATGGTACCGAATGCCTGATGAAAGCAAAAGCAATGTTTGAAGAAATGGAGTTGGAGTGGGATTTGAAGGAGTATGAAAAGTATCTGGAGGGGAAATAAAGTAGCAATAAGCACTTTTCAACAGGCAGTTAAGCTTTCAACTCCTTAACCAGTATCAAGCAACCAGCGAGCAGAAACCAGTTTTTCATTCCTCCAATAAACCCATACGTTTATACATTTTCCCCTGACGGAATTGTATCCGCCAACCTTTCGCATTTTCAGCATTGTAACTTTGATTTTACAATACTGAGAATCAAATTTTTTAACTTAAAAATGGAGGTTATAATGACAACAAAAACACTACTTAAAACAACAGGGTTAATCATCTTAATGATGGTATTAATCACATTCTTTACCAATGCCCAAATAGCTGTTCAGGGACTAGCTGTGGACCATGAAGGTACTGCCGTTTGGGATGCTGATGGCACAGGCCCGGAGCCTGCCGCTATAGGCCATATTCATCCCTATGGGTGGGGGACTTGCCGCTATTACGGTGCATCAAGGGATTATATTGATACCAATCCTGATGCTGCATTGTGCCATTTCCTGGATGATATTTCCGGGTTTCCTCTTTTTATCCAGGCTTTGGCTGATCACGGATTTAATCCCGGCCAGGTGAAAATGAAAACAGGCCTTCTCAGTTTAAAGAATGACATCGAAGGCGAGGACTGGTTCACTTTCAATGACAGTCATTACTTCAACTACTACGATGCCTGGGGATTAATAGAAGTAAACAATGAACCTATGGTATCGTTTTACGTCAATCATTATTTTGACTGGATTGCCTCTACAAGTGTTTCATGGAATTTACAATCGAATTTTTCAAAACCATTCGATGCATCCGGCTCAAGTTCCACTGCCGTTCAGGAAGTTGCAGCAGCCTTTCTGGCCGATTTGAATGGGCAAGAGCTAAGATTGGTAGTTGACGATTTGCAATCGGTTGAGGCATTTGGCACTGTTAACGGTCGAATCAATGGGAATTACCATGAAATAGTCTCCGGCTACCTTGAGAAAGGCTTGCCTATGCTTCCATTTCATGGACTTTATAATGAACATCAAGGCATTGCTGGCTGGGATGCTGACGGAAGCGGCCCTGAACCCGAAGCCTACGGACACACCTTTGAGTATGGCGGAACCAACTATTGGATGGCTTATTACACGGCATCACCCGATTACGATGGCATCGATCCCGATCCAAATGCCGCCTTATGCCAGGTTACAGGTGAAGGTACGGGTTTTCCAAACCTGGCAATTCAAATGGCCTATCGTGGATTTACACTCGATCAGTTTAAAGTTAAATCAGGCCTTTCGATTTTAGGGAATGATGAAGAAGATGTAGATTGGGGTCTTAATGAAAATACACACTGGTACCGTCATTACGGCACCCCGGTCACCTTTGAAATTGCCGGAGAACCCATCCTGGAGTATATGATTGACACGAATTATACAGAGATGAACCTAGATGATCCAAATTTAATGTGGTTAAGTAATGCCTCTTTTTCACCGGTCAAAGATATTTCAGGCAGCGCATCTACAGGAGCGCAATATGTAGCACTATCGCTTTTCAAAGACATTGGTGACCGATTTATAGGCACACATCTTGAAGGACATGGAATGGGAAATTTTACAGGGAATGGAAGAGATGGGGCCATACATCAGATTGACAATGGTTACATAACCCTCGGAGATGGTTGTGGAACCTATGTTGCCGCCGGAGAAGCGAGTGGTACCTGGGAGGTTGAAAATTCCCCATACATGATCGAAGGGAATCTACTGATTCCAAATGGAGAGACACTTGAAATCAAAGCCGGTGTAAAAGTCGCCTTTCGTGGTCCCTATCATATTCAGGTTAACGGATGTGTTAAAGCGATTGGCGAAATCGACAATAAAATAATTTTTACACATTCCAATCCCGGTGTTTGGTGGGACGGATTTGGTTATTCAGATACACCTTCAACCAATGACTCATCTCTATTCAATTACTGCTTATTTGAATACGGTTATGCTCAAGGCAATGAACCCTCAAATTCGGGTGGTGTTTTTGCCGTTATGAATTTTGATAAATTCAAATTCACAAATTGCATTTTTCAGCATAACAGAGCTGATCAACCCGGGTCAAGTTATCAGCCTACCGGAGGTGCCATTGCCCTTTGGAACAGCAGCCCTATGATTCAAAACTGCATTTTCAGGTATAACTATGCTGAAGTTGCCGGAGGTGCATTGTTTGCCTATGAATATTCGGAACCAATCATTTCCGGATGCTTGTTTTATGAAAACGAAACACCTTATTTTGGAGGTGCAGTAGGATTTTATCAGAATAGCAACGGTATTATTCTGAACAGTACAATTGCAGATAATAATGCTGATGTAGGAGGTGCCCTGGCGTTTTATGATAATTCCAGTCCTGAAATTATCAATACAATATTATGGAACAATGAGGCGGTTACCGAAGGTGACCAGGTTTATCTGAATGATATTTCTTGTTCCCCCGGATTTTATTATTGCAATATTGAAGATAGCATCGCAGGCTTTGGTGGTGTCGCATTTACTGGAGATTATTTATTCAACCTTGCTGAAGATCCATTATTCAATGATCCGCCATATTACCCTGAGTATTCCGTCTCCGATGAATCACCCTGTATTGATGCGGGAACACCCGATACCTCAGCCTGGTATTATCCGCAATACTTGCCCTATTCTTGCTTATGCGGAAACCTGAGAATTCAAGGCGGTTGCATTGATATGGGTTGCTATGAAAAATTAGCTACGGGTATTAATGATTTAATTCAGCTTAGCGATCTATTTCTTAATATTTATCCTAATCCCATCAATATCAGTCCAACAATTGAATTTTATCTGGAGGAAAATGCGTTTGTTCAACTATCCTTCATAGATGTTCATGGTAAGATTGTATATTCAACAGAATTTTCAGGAATACATATTGGTAATAACCAATATACATTCAATGCAAAGAATTTGCCAGCGGGAGTTTATTTCTGCCGCCTACTAATAGGAAAAGAGATGGCAACCAGAAAGGTCATCAAGTTAGAATAAACAAAAATTATTAAAACCAAAAGCCACCAGTGGTAAGGGTCACAATTCATCTTAAATGTGACCCTTAACTTTTATAATTTTGCACAAAAGAGTTTCATTAAATGATTGAAATAAAACGCTTCGGTTTTGACAATAAAGAATTGCTAAAAATATCCAATTCAATCCGCACGAAAGTTTTTGTAGAAGAACAACATGTCGATCCCGAACTGGAATATGAAAATGAAGAACAAGGTAAATTTTATTTGCTCTATTCTGATGGGAATCCGATTGCTACTGCCCGCTGGCGCGAAACAGAGAAAGGCATTAAACTGGAACGGTTTGCCATGCTGAAGGAATTCAGGAACCAGGGCTTGGGTTCCGAATTATTGAAAGCGGTTTTAAACGATGTGCAGAAGTTGGATAAAAAGATTTACCTGCATTCGCAGTTAAAGGCAGTCAGTTATTATGAAAGGGCGGGATTTAAAAAAGTCGGAGAAAAATTTACAGAAGCGGGGATAGAGCATTATTTGATGGAACTGAATCAACGCTGACAGATTTACTTTATATCCTGCGTGATCCTGCCTTTTTTGTCAAAATATACCAACTCTTTAAACCCGATTTCCTTCATAAGTTTCAAGGCTTCCTCATAATACCCATTCAGCTCCTGGGGCTGATGTGCATCGGAACTTAACGTAACCGGTATTTTCAGGTGGTGAATTTGTTCAAGAATGGCTGGGCTGGGGAAAAAAGTATCGCTGCGTTTTTTGTACAATCCTCGTGTGTTCACTTCTATGATACAATCTGATTCATCGGCAATAAATTTTAAAGTTTTCCAGACCAGATCCTTGTACCAGCCTTCTTCTTCGGAAAAATAGCGGTTTTTATTGTGCATTTTGATCTTGTCGAAATGGGCGATGATATCCGGTTTTTGAGTGCCCACCATCTCCAGCACCTGGTTGTAATAAGCTTCCACACCCTTTCTGCCATGGCCGTTGAAGAGCTTTTCAATGCCTTCATCATAGCGTTCCTGCAAAGGGCCATCAATGAACCACAGATCTTCGATTCCTTTTTTACGGATCAAATGAACTCCGCCAATGGTATAATCCAGGTTGCCGGTTTTAACAAACCCGGCAAAATCTTTAGTGATGCCAGGAATGAAATCGATTTCCAGTGAAAGCAGTATGCTGATCCGGTCGTGGTATTTGATTTTTAAATCCCGAATGGTTTGGAAATATTCCTCCAGCCGATCTTCCCGGATGGCAAATTTATTTTCAAAAGGTACCGGTGCATGGCTCGAAAATCCAAGTGTGTGAAATCCGAGGGTGATTGCCCGTTTCACATATTCCTCAGGAGCTTCTTTGCCATCACAAAAATGGCTGTGGGTATGCAGGTTGAAATAGTTCATAATTTTATTACTCAAGCATTCGTTGGTTTTTTAAATGACCGATCAGTGTAAATCATAAATCCGAGTTCGCTTTGTTCCAATTTTCAGGCATCCACAATTTTATATACCTTATCCCCCCGTCTTACAAGTTCCTTCACAGGGATAGAACAATCTTCCCCTTTAACTGTTTTTTCAACCGATTTCAATTCCACCCTGATCTCCAGAACGCGATCTTCATAAACACCAGTTGTCGGGCCGATGATCTTGATCTCATCTCCAACATTTAAATCGTGTGTTTCCATTTTGATCTCTGCTACTCCAAGTTTCGAAAAATAATTGGTCACTTTGCCCACAAAGATTTTTCTTTTTGTTGCTACGGACCCATATTGTTCGCTCCATTCGCCCAATTTACGCCCAAGGTAATAACCATCCCAGAAGCCGCGGTTGTAAACCGTTTCAAGTTCCAGGTTCCAGGTTTTCAGGTTTTCAGGAGTGAATTTTCCTTCGAAATATGCATCAACAGCTTTCCGATAAACGCGGGTGACAGTTTTTACATAATCGGCTGAACGGCCACGTCCTTCAATTTTTAAAACACGGACTCCGGCATCCAGGATTTTATCAAGAAAGTCAAGTGTTTTCAAATCTTTAGGCGACATGATGTATTCATTGTCCACCACAAGTTCAATACCGTCATCATCAGTTACATGATAAGGCCGCCGGCATTGCTGCAGGCAGGCGCCACGGTTGGCTGATGAGTTCAGGTTATCCAGGCTCAGGTAACACTTTCCTGAGACGGCCATGCACAAGGCACCATGCGCAAAAACTTCTATCTGTACTATATTTCCGGAAGGTCCTTTGATCTGTTGCTCTTCAATTTTTTGGGTTATCGCTTTTACCTGCTCCAGGTTCAACTCCCGGGCTGTTACCAACACATCAGCAAAATGCGACCAGTATATAACTGCAGCAATGTTGGTGATGTTGGCCTGGGTACTCATATGCACTTCCATTCCAACCCTGTTTGCATATTGAATCACCGACTGGTCGGAAGCAATAATAGCTGTGATCTTGTTTTCTTTAGCGGCATTCACGATCCTTTTCATCTCTTCGAGTTCCTCGTCGTAAATAACCGTGTTCAAGGTGATATAAGTCCGAAGGTTATTTTTATTCGCTATGGATGAAATCTCTTTCAGATCGTTAAGTGTAAAATTTTTACTCGATTTCGACCGCATGTTCAAATGTCCGATGCCAAAATATACCGAATTGGCTCCTCCCTGGATGGCAGCCATCAGCGATTCGTAGGAACCTACCGGAGCCATGATCTCTATGTCCGAAGCAGTCATTTGTTTAAAATTAATCTATTGCAAAATTAACATAAATCACGGCAGCGCAATTTCCAACAAAAGAAACCCCAGTGTGCTTAGCACTATATATGTATCGAAAGATAAGCCTCTGGCCCAAAACAGGTCTAAATTTCCTTAAGTTCGAGTTGTTTGAATGGTTACATTTTCTCAACAATATTCTTCGCCATTCCTGATTTATAAATTAAATGACCCTATCAATAATTATTTCAATGAAAAAACTGGATTTAGTCTCTTTTTTCTATATATTTACGCCGAAAATACACCAAGTGTTTTAACCAATAAAATTCTAGATTATGAAGATCAATTATCAATTCAAAAGCATTTTAATGCTGGCAACTTTACTGGTGATGATCGTTATCGGTGGTTGCAAATCCAAAGAAAAGGCTGTTAAAGAAACCGGCGAGACACTGATCGATGTTTATTGTTCAGGTCCGGAGTATCAGTCGAATGCGGAGTATTTCAGATCCAATCAGGTTGGTGAAAGTGTTGACCAGGCTTCTGCCAAGAAGAAAGCCATGAGCAATGCCCGGGCCGATTTGGCTGCTGCTGTTGAAACAACTGTGAAAGGCGTTGTAGACAACTATTTAAATTCGAGAGAGCTGAACAATGTGGAGGAAGCCGAGGAGCGTTTTGAGTCGCTCACCAGGGAGGTTATCAATCAAAAGCTGACAGGTGTAAAAACCATTTGTGAGAAAACAACAAAAACCTCGGATGGAAAATACAAAACCTACATCGCCCTCGAACTGGCAGGTGATGAACTCATGAACGCCATGAATGCTCGACTTTCAGAAGATTCTAAACTGAAAATCGATTACGATTACGAACAGTTCAAAAAAACGTTCGAAGCAGAAATGGATAAAATGGAAAAAGAAAGGAATTACTAATTCTTTCGATGGCTTCAGGCCTTTTTTAGAAAAGGAGGTCTGAAGTTTTTTTTCCTTTTTTATTCGCCCTGCCGTCAGGCTTATACACAAAAGGCTATGTTGTTAAAAACTACATTATTGGTTTGTATTGTAGCGATCAATGGCCTTGTATTAGCTCAAAATACAGGGATCAATCAAACCGAAAAGGACTACCTGAAATTCAAGGAGACATTTCAAGATGAAATAAAGGAAATCAAACCTGATTCCAGCATTGATGCTTCAAAATATATCCTTCATCCGGCAAGTCTGCCCGACTGGTTATTCACAATACCCCCTTCCGATAAAAACCATTTTTATTCGCTGGGTATTTCCGATCCGGGAATGACGGAAGAGGAAGGAGACGAGCTTGCCGAATTTAGAGCCAAATCAATGGCTGCATTGCTCACTGATCCTAAAATTGCCAGCCTGGTCGATAATTTTTCGGATGAAGCGCAAGCCGGTCAAACCGATGATTTTGTGACTAAATATATCAATTATTATAAGATTGATGCATTATGCAAATGCAGTAATACTGACTTTGAAATTATCGAAAAGTTCAGGACTTCATTCGACGAATCGCTAGTGCTGGTAAGATATTTCCCGAACGATGCTGTTTTTTCGAATACCGACAGCCTTTCAATTGAAGTTGAAATCTATCAGGCCGAACGGCAAAAATACAATCGATTTGAGCTAGAGGAACTGTATACCGTCTCTGGGTTATTCATTTCAGAGTCGGACTCTTTGAAAGCCGATCATCATTACACATTCAAGTCACTCAATAATTTATCGGAAATCAAATCCGAATTCAACGGCAATAGCCTTCATTTTCCTTATTTTAATTTTCGGTACCAGGGTCAACAGGATACCAACACCCTTTTGTCCGAAAATTCTATCACAACCAAATTAAACCATGGCCTGTGGAAAGGATACCTGGAGGCTTTGTTGCAGAAAATTGTCCTCATGGCTCATAGCTCATCCGTAACAGTAAAGCAGTTAGGAGATGCCTATACTTCAAGGACACAAAATTTATCGAGGGAAGTGGCTGAGAATTCAACTTCTCTGCGAATTTCCTGTGTCAAAATAATAAACAATCAAATGATTTTGAATTTGGAATACCTTAATTAATATGATCATGAAAACAAAGCTACAATTCCTCGCCATCATTCTGATATTCATTACTACCGGCTTATTTTCCCAAACCTTCGAAGAGTTTAAGAAACAAAGGGAAAACGAATTGCAAAATTTTAAGCAAAAACAAGAGGAATTCATAACCCGGATGCAGAACGAATTTGATGAATATGTAAAACAAAAAGATCAGGAATTTGCCGATTACCTTAAAAACTACTGGGAGCAATTCGATGTATTTCGTGGCATTGAACCGCCGGAAATGCCAAAACCTCCGGTGATGCCCGAATATGAACCCAAACCCGACAGGGAAGAATCGTGGAATAAGATACCGACGTTAAAACCGACGATTGCAATTGAAAAAGCAACCCCGGAAGAAATCGTAATGCCCCTTATCAAAAAGTCGGAGGAGGAGCAATTCAACGAATCTCAAATGACTTTTGGTTTTTTTGGAATGCGTATTATTCTGGAATATGATAGCCAGGTAAGGATCGATCCGCCGGCTGTGGTGAATCCGTCAACTATCAGTAAATTCTGGGAAATGCTGAGCGGTACAAATTATAATCAACTTATCAGCCAGTTACAGTCGTACAAAACCAGGATGAACCTGAATGACTGGGCCTATTTTCTCCTGGTCGACAAATTTGCACAAACGGTATATGAGAAGTCGCCCAACGGTAAAGACCTGTTGTCCTGGGTGCTGTTGAACAGATCGGGTTACAGGACCAGGGTCGCCTATTCGGGCAATAGTCTTAGTCTCCTTGTCCCCTCTTTAAATACTTTGTATTCCAGGAGCTTTTTACAAATGGACGGGATTAAATATTATTTGATGAGCGATTTGGGTTCGGAAAATATTTATACTTATGACAAAGATTATCCGGATGCCAAAAAACTCATCGATTTTAATCTCACAAGTCCGTTAAACCTGAGTAAAAGTTTGGCATACAAGTCAATAGGCTTTGATTATAAGGATAAACCTTATTCTTTCCGATTAAATTACAACCAGAACCTCATAGATTTTTACAAGGATTATCCTCAGGTGGATATCAATATATATTTCGATGCTACGGTTTCAGCCGAAACCAAAGAATCTCTTCTTGAAAGCCTGAGGCCGATAATTGCTGAAATGACAGAAACAGAATCGGTCAATTTTCTGTTAAAATTTGTTCAATCTGCTTTCCAGTATAAAACCGATCAGCAGCAATTTCAGAAAGAAAAATTCTTCTTCCCGGAAGAAATTCTGTATTATCCTTATTCAGACTGCGAGGACAGGTCAATATTTTTCGCTTACCTGGTTAAGGAATTGCTGAATATTAAGGTGGTTGGCGTGGAATACCCGGGCCACATTGCCACTGCTGTCAAACTTGACGAGGAAGCTCCGGGTGACTATTTCATTTATGAAAATGAAAAATACGTAATTGCCGATCCGACCTTCATCAATGCACCGCTCGGATTAACCATGCCAAATTATCGCGGGGCAGACGCCAAAATAATCCCGATGGAAAATTTTATAGTTCGGGGTGAGAAAGTAAAATCGCTTTGGGAAATTGTTGAAGAATCAGGCGGTTTCAGGGGGAACAACCTGCAGGATATCGTTTTCGATTCGGAAGGAAATGGTTATCTGACAGGTTATTTTACCGGGGAAGTGCAATTTGGAGAATTTCATTTAGCTTCCGATCCTTCAACCAGAAGTGTTTTTGTTGTAAAATATACCAAAGACCGAAAACCGGAATGGGCTAAAAAAGCCGGCGGAACTCAAAATGCCGTTGGGTTTTCAATTGTCATGACAGATGATAATAATTTATACATCGCCGGTTCCTACAGCGGAAAACTTGATTTTGAAGAAGGAGCAGCTTCGGTTCAATGCCTCGAGGATAATGCTGATGTTTTTATCGCCAAATACAATGTCGAAGGTAGGTTTATTTGGGCCCGCAAGGCCGGGTTGGATACTTACCCACAGGAAAATTACCTCACTTATATGACCAAATTCACATCCGACGGGGTCAACAAGGGTACCACCTTTTTCAGCGAAGATGATAATTTTACCAATTTCGGCCTGAACATTGGCCCAATGTCCATGCTTTACCTTACTGGTTCTTTTCAAAATACAACCGGCCTGAATGTTGAGAAGTTGACACTTGCAGCAAACGAAGGAGAAACATTGAATTTGCCCGAAAGCCTGAAAGCAGAAAACGATATACTGATCGTTAAAAATTATGAGCGGATCATTGCAGGGGTTTTTTCTGTTATAAACCATATTGAATTCAATGGGTTCAAGGTTTCGGGAAGAGATGCTCAATTAACGCTGGATAAATACAATCCGCCCTTTAAAAAGAGCTATCCTGAAATTTATGAAAACATTGGTAAAATAAATTTCCTGATCAACGATGACGGCATCATTGTCATAGAAACCGAGGGTGAAAGGTCGGTGTTGTTCGATAAACTGAAAATCTCCAATGGTGCCAAAATTAAGATTGCGAAGTTTGAAAACGGGGACGCCCGGATCGATTGCCTTTCAGGTATTACAGTCGGTAAACTGATGATCTGGTTCGACCTGAATTATGTGAGGATGTACAAGCTGGATGGCAATCTTTTATTTGACTATGATACGGATCATACCCAAAAAATAATGAACCTGAAAGAAGATATTTTGGAATAACCGTCGAAAGTAGTAACTTACACAACTTTTAAGGAATTGACTTGATTTAGTAAAACAAATACTCAAGATATGAATTCAAAAACATTTTTATCATCTCTGCTGGTAGTGGGTATTACAACGCTCACGCTGCTTGTTTATGTTGGATGTAAAAAGCTGGACCTTGTCAGAATTGCAGCTGTTAGGACCGATCCAGCCTCAAACATATATAGCGATCAGGCTAAGGTAAATGCCGAGATCATTGACCTGGGTGAGGAGAGTGCCCTGGTTGATCACGGGTTTTGCTGGTCAACCGGAACCGTTCCTCCAACAATCAATAACAGTAGTGTCAGTTTGGGTGTAAAATCAGACCTCATCACTTTTTTTTATACAATTACAGGTTTGGCACCCAATACAACCCACAAATTCCGTGCATATATCAAAAATAATTCGGAGATATATTATGGTGAAGTATATGAATTTAAAACGCTTCCCGGAACAACTCCGACAGGTGAATGGCTTCACTACGACGACGGAATCAATTTTGATGGAATAGGCTTAACCGAAGGTGGAAGCTTCGATGTGGCCATTCGTTTTACATCTTTTGATTTACAGGATTACGATGGTTTTCAGGTCACCAGGGTCAAATTTTTCCCCAAAGCAGGTAGCCCAATTGAATATTATGTAACACTGTGGGATGGAAATACACCTGACCTTGTTTATGCTGAAAATGTCAGCAATATCAATGTCGGCAACTGGACTGAATATTATCCAACGGAGATTTATACAATAAACAGCAACATTGATATGTGGATTGGTTATTGGGTTTTCGAACATCCGGCCGGTATTTATCCTGCCGGAGTTGATGACGGGCCTGCTGTATCAGGATATGGAGATTTATTTTCGCAGGATGATGGAGATACCTGGGACTCCCTCGCCGATTTAGGCCTGAACTGTAACTGGAATTTACAAGTGTATGTGACCAACGAAAAGGGGGTTGAGGTTGAGTTGGTGAAACGCAACCCACATCGGCCAACTGTTGATCATGATGTAACAAATGCTCAGCAAAATAATATTTCATCTCTTAAAATGTCGAATCAAAATT
This sequence comes from Bacteroidales bacterium, assembly GCA_016933115.1. Classification (GTDB taxonomy): domain Bacteria; phylum Bacteroidota; class Bacteroidia; order Bacteroidales; family JAADJA01; genus JAADJA01. Next base: position 12,424 of record JAFGBL010000207.1, read on the forward strand.
AAAAAACGATCTCATGAATACCATCAGAACATACACCAAACAATTGATCGGGCTTATTGCCTGCATGGCTGCATTCCACAGCAGTTTTGCACAATCGAAGGCAAGGATCGAAAATATTGATTTCTACGCCGAAGGTGCCAACCTGGTTGTAACCTACGATATCGTTAAGGCCGAAGCCGGAGAAACGTTCAACATCTGGATGAAAGTAACCACAGTATCAGGTAAGGAGATCATTCCGTCCTCCGTATCGGGTGATGTAGGAAACGGTGTAACCGGAGGGCCCAACAAAAGGATTCTTTGGGATATGCAATCCGACAATGCCCAGATTAATGAGGAAATTGAGGTGGAGGTTTTGGCGCGATCGGATCAATCAGAAGCTTCTAAAACAGAAAAGGAGAAAGAACCCAAAGCGAAAACAGAAAAAAGCGGTATTAGCGTCGGTGGAGCAATGGTTGTTTCTGCGTTATTACCAGGTCTCGGCAGGACTTTGGCAAAAGGCGGCGGGTCGCAATGGCTCCTTGGAGTTGTAGGTTATGGTTGTGTAGCCGGAACTATCGTGATGAATAACATGGCCTATAATGCCTATGAAGATTATAAAATATCCCTGACAACCGAAGATCGCGACGATAATTTCAAGAAGGCCGAAAATTTTGAATTGTATTCTAAGATTTTCCTCGGGGCTGCAGCCACTATTTGGGTTATAGATATTATTGCTACGGGTGTTGTGGCATCCAAGGAGAGAAAAAAATCGAATAAAGGATTCTCACTTAATTATTCATTTGATCCATACTCAGGAACCCCGTTGATGGGTTTTAGTTATAGCTTTTAAACGAAAAACCATTAAATTTTACAGCAATGAGAACAAGGTCTGTTTTATTTTTTCTGCTCCTGCTTGCGGTTATTTCTCATGGACAGGTAATCTCCGGGAAAAGCGGAAAGAAGAAGATTACTTTTACCACAACCGAGCGATCGGTCGTTACTCAGCTTCCTGATCTGATCATTACCGGTGAAAAGTTCATTGATGAAAACCAGAATAATTTCATCAATGCCAATGAAGATTGCCAAATCAGGATGAATATCGAAAATATTGGCGAAGGAGTTGCCGAACAGGTGAAAGTAAAAGTCGCTCTAAAAAATAACGATATTCAAGGCCTTTCCTTTAAAAAAATGGTTGACCTGGGAAATTTACAACCCAACTCAAGTACTGAAGTAACAATTCCCATCAAAGGGGAAGTAAACCTGCAGGAAGGGCTTGCCGAGTTTCAAATTGAAGTACAGGAAAACAGGGGCTTTGATGCATTTCCACTGGAAATCAAAATTGAAACCAAAGAGTTCGCCAAACCGAATGTGATCGTAGCGGATGCAGAATTCAGTACGGAAGATGGTGGATTGATCAAGCTTAATTACCCGATCAACCTGAAAGTTATTGTTCAGAATATTGGTGAAGGAGATGCAAAAGATGTAGTAACCGATTTCAAACTTCCCAACGCAAACTGTGTGTTCTTGGGTGAACAGAACAGGCACAATCTGGGTAACCTGGGCAGGGGAGAAACCAAGGAACTGGAGTTTCTGTTCACTGCTACAAGGCGATACACTTTGAATGAAATTCCGGTAATGGTCGATATTTCGGAATCCCTCAATAAATATGCGAGAGATACTACACTTTTTGTCGGACTTGAACAACGTCTGACTGCTAAAAATGAGGTGGTAATCAGTGGAATTGCAACCACCAGCCCGGATATTCACATCGCTTCTTTGTCATCCGAAGTAGATAAAAATATTCCGGTGAACCGTACCAAACACCCATACCGCTATGCATTAATAATTGGTAATGAAGATTATGCAAAATTCCAAAGAGGTCTTGAAACGGAAACGAATGTTGAATTTGCTCGTAAAGATGCGGAAGTTTTTATGGACTATGCAGTTAAAACACTTGGTGTAGACGAAATCAATGCCCACCTTTTGAAAGATGCTACAACCGGTGAAATTTATCAGAAAATCGATCTGCTTTCCAAATTGGCTTCCAAAACAGGAGAACAGGCTGAAATTATTTTTTATTATGCCGGCCATGGCTTACCCGACGAAATTACAAGAGCACCATACCTGATCCCTGTTGATGTTTCGGGAACGAACCTGAGTGCAGCCATTAAACTGGAGGATATTTATAAAAAGTTTGCTGAAAGCGAAGCTGGAAGGGTTACCATATTTTTGGATGCATGCTTCAGTGGTGGTGGAAGGGATGCCGGGTTGCTGGCTGCCAGAAGTGTGAAAGTAAAGCCCAAGGAAAACATGATTTTCGGCAACCTGGCTGTCTTCTCTGCCAGCAGTGGCGAACAATCGGCTTTACCATATGAAAATGAGCAGCACGGCATGTTTACTTATTACCTCTTGAAAAAGCTGCAGGAAACAAAAGGAGATGTAACTTATGGTGATCTGGCGGATTATATCATGCAAAATGTGTCCATCGAATCCTTGAGGGTAAACCAAAAAGAACAGGATCCGGTTGTGAATGTAAGTCCGGATGTTGATCAAGTATGGCGCTCATGGAATTTTCAATAATAATAAATCGGGTTAACTTTAACTAGATATGGTGAACTTATTTGATACAAGATCATTCCAACAATTGAAAGTAATTGTACCCATTTTAATGGTTTTAATTATCTGTTTTAAAACAGGTTATTCACAGAAAAAAATTGATGTAACAGCTCAGGGTTCTTACGAAGCCAGAGACCTGACGCTGGAAGAAGTGAAAAATAAAGCCATTGATGAGGCCAAACGAAATGCAATGGTCAAAGCCGGTATCTCCGAAAATGTTACCATGACGGACTTCCTTTACACCTTTGAGGATGATGAAAAATTCAATGAAATTTTTCAATCTTTTGTTTCTACGGAAACCGGAGCCGAAATCATTGTGAATGAAGTCAGGGAAATAAACCGTGATATCAATGAATTCGGTAATATATTGATGGAGGTTGAAATTGATGCCACCATATTCAAGCATAAGGAAGAAAAAGACCCCTCATTTAAATTTAAGGTTGAAGGAATAAAAGAGTATTATTATAATAAGGATCCGTTGAATTTTAACTTTTTACCAACCGGTGATGGTTTTTTAAAGATTTTTAATGTCACCGATCAAACGGCTTTTATTTTATATCCTTACAAAGATCAGGCATACAGCTATTTGAACGATGAGATGGGCAGGCTCTTCGAAAAGAACAAAAAGGTCAGTTTCCCAATCAATCCGAATATGGACGGATATTATTTTGAAATAGATGATCCCGCAAAGGACAAGG
>JAFGBL010000208.1 GCA_016933115.1 Bacteroidales bacterium
AAATTGCTCGATAAAATTGATTAGATTCACGTCAAATATTTTTCCCTTAAGATACATCTTTTTATTTATCTTTACCGATACTCATATTAATTAATAATCGCAAAAATTTCGATACATTTCTTTTCAGTGGTTAACCATAAAGTCTTTCCATCTTTACAACACTATTTTACAATATTTTACCCATTTCCAACCGGTTACAAACGAATATTAACCGAATACAATTATTTAATAACCGAATCCGGTGTGGCGATGGGGGTAATTTTGCTTCAACAAGTTTAGTTCAGGGTTCTGGGTTCAGAGTTCTGAGTTCTGAGTTAAAACGAAAAAAATCAAATGATGGCAAAGTTTAAAAAGTTTGAAGAGATCGAGGCCTGGAAGAAAACAAGAACATTATGCAGGCATATTTATAAAGAATCAAATGAAGCAAGTTTTCAAAAAGAATACACTTTGATGAATCAATTGAAAAGATCTTCCGGTTCTATTATGGATAATATAGCTGAAGGATTCGAACGCGGAGGTAATAAAGAATTTATTCATTTCCTTTTCATTTCAAAAGGATCAGCGGCAGAAACAAAATCGCAACTTTACCGGGCGCTGGATCAAAATCTCCTGACAAATGAAAGATTCAATTCTCTTTATGATCTGGCTAACGAAATTAGCTACATGATTGGGAAACTGATTCATTATCTGAAAGAATCAGATTTCAAAGGAATAAAATTCAAAACAACTCAGAACACAGAACACAAAACACAGAACTTATAAATTCATTTATTAACTTTTAAATCTTACAACTATGAACGCTTTAAAAAACAGAGTACAACTCATCGGACACCTGGGAAATGACCCGGAAGTAAAAACTTTTGACGGCGGCCGGACAATGGCCAAATTCTCCGTCGCAACCAACGAAACCTACAAAAAAGAAGGTGGTGAAAAAGTAACCGAAACACAGTGGCACAACATCGTTGCCTGGAACGGCACTGCAAAGATCGCTGAAAAACTGTTGAAAAAAGGCAGTGAAATTGCCCTGGAAGGTAAACTAACCTCCCGCACCTGGGACGATAAGGATGGAGTAAGGCATTACATCACTGAAGTGGTGGCCAATGAGATACTCCTGCTCAAATCAAAAGAGTAGTTGTCGCGCCTCCGAATTTGGTTTAAAAAGCCACCCTCATAATATGGGGGTGGCTTTTTGTTAATCGAATTGAATAACAATCAGGATTAATTGGCAATCATCATTTTCCTGGTTATCCTGTTATTTTTCCCGGCATCCAGAATATAAAAATACAATCCCTCCGAAAGGCCTGAAGCATCAAACTCAACTTGATATTGACCCTGTGCTTTGAAATCGTTCACCAATGAACTTACCTCCCTGCCAAACATATCATACACCTTTAAAATTACATATCCATCTTCATGTAAAGAATAGGAAATTCTTGTTTTTGATTTAAAAGGATTTGGAACATTCTGATCAAGTTGAACGGTTTTTATACCTGAAACCGATTGCTCTTCCACTCCTGTAATCAACTGATCCAAAGGTTTACGATAAATTCCGCCGGTGGATTTTCCACTTTTGGCCGGAGTCGCAGTCCCGATGAAAACATAGGTTGAGTTGGTTGCAATGGAAGTTACTTCACCCGGAATGCCGGTCAAATCGATAGGATAAAAATCAAGCAGGTTGGGTGTGTAATATCCAACCTCTCCGATAACAAATAAATTGAAGCCGGTTCCCGTAGGATAAAACAACAAAGAATTGAATTTACCCTCTGCAAAAATGGGCACCCAGTTATTTCCAAAATCCAGGGAATAGAAGAATCCGTTATGTGTGGCAATCAGTACCATACTCCCCAGACAACCGACCCGCTGCACTTTTAGTTGCTCTCCGGAAAGTCCGGTGTTATTGGCCGTCCAGGTTACCAGGGTATCAAATGAAAAATAAACGCCTCCATCGGTTCCGGCGACCACAAAATTTACCTCATCATCCGTATAACCCGAAATATCGTTAACGACCAGTCCGTCACCTGAAATTCCTGTACTGGAAGCATTCCATGGGCCTTCCAGTTCAGCCGAAACAAATACGCCACCTCCATTGGTTCCAATGGCCCACTCGGCAAAAGTCGAATTTCCATCACCAAACCAGAAATAATTGACATCGGTGTTGGTAAGGCCGTTAGAACAATTGGAATAATTGCTATGATCGATGGTAAAATAAGCACCATCCTGAGTTGCCACCCAAATTACCTGCGGGCCAACTCCACCGCGGATGTCATTGATGGAATTATTGGGCAGGTTACCGCTGATATCGGTCCAATTCTGACCACTGTCCTCGGTTTTGAAAATGCCGTCACCATCGGTTCCGGCCATGACTGTTTCACCATAGGAAAACATGGATGTAATCCCTGCATCGCTGGCTGAAATCCCAATGGGTTCCCACTGTGCAAAAAGAAATGTCGCACAGAACATGCCTAAAAAAGTAAAGGTAATTGCTTTCATTGTTAGAGATTTAATTAATAATTGATCATTATTGCTCATTATATTTTAAATTTTTCGGTCATTTATGGACATGGTTATGTGAATACTATTTAGTCTTTGATAACCTGATAAAAGCAATGTGTAAATTTAGCGGGTTGTTAAGGTTGGTGAAATAGGGTAAAAACCCTAATCTCCTGAGGTGTTAACCTTAGGGCTTTGTCAAATCAGACTGTTCTTTAAACAAAAGCGGATGAGCTCAACCACATTATGAACCTCCAGCTTTTTCATGATGCTGGTACGGTGATTATCAACGGTTTTGGGGCTGAGGAAAAGTTGTTCGGCGATTTGTTTGTTGATGAGGCCTTCACAAACCAACTTTAGAATTTCCCGCTCACGGTCGCTAAGCAGGCTGATTTTTTGCAGGTCATCCGATTCTTCGGGGAGAATCTCCTCCTTTGCAACCGATTCAAGTACATCGTTCGAAAAATATGATTTTCCCTTCAACACCTGGCGGATTGCAAAAAGAAATTCATCCTGATCGCAGGTTTTGGTCAGATAGCCTTTGATACCCATTCGCACCATCTTTTTGATAATGCTCTTTTCACTATGCATGCTCAGGATCATGATCTTCAAGCCGGGATATTTCTTAAGCAGGTTTTCGGATGATATCATACCGTTCATGATGGGCATGTCCATATCGACAATACACAAATCGGGACTGGAAATTTCAACCCTGTTGATTAATTCGTGCCCGTTATTCACTTTAGCAATGACGGTGAGGTCCTTTTCAGGTTTGATCAGCTTCTCAAGGCTGTCGAGCAGGATTTCATGATCATCTGCAAGGATTATTTTATAGACCCTATTATCCATTTTTTTGTAAGGCTATTCTGATGGTTGCAGTGGTTCCATGGCCTTCATCCGACTCCATGTTCAATTCACCGTTTATTGTGCGCAAACGGTTATTGATATTCATCATTCCGATACCCTTTGCTTTTCCTGTTTGTCCAAAACCCTGCCCATCGTCCTGAACAACCAGAATACAGTGGAGATTTGTTTTCATCAATTGAACATCTACTTTTTTGGCACCTGCATGTTTAATAATATTGTTAACCAGTTCCTGTGCGATCCGGTACAAACCGATTTCAACATTGGAGGGCAACCGTTCCTTCAAACCATGATGTTCAAAAGTACATTCCATGCCGCTGTATGTAAAGCTTTTTTCGATCATATCTTCCAGGGCAGCAACCAACCCCAGTTCTGTGAGGGCCCGGGGCATCATCTGATGGCTGATGGACCGGATTTCAGTTCCCGTATCGGTCACCATTTTATCGATTTTATTCAATTCCGGTTCAAACTCCTTTGTCTTTTCAAGGATATTTTTGGAAATAGTTTGCAAATGTATTTTAATGGCACTGATCTGTTGTCCGACCCCGTCGTGCAGGTCTTTGGCGATCCTTTGCCGTTCCTCTTCCTGTGCATCAAATACAGCTTTGATCCCTTTTTCCCTTTCGTCAATGATGGCAGCATCCTTCTCGGACTGGATCTTCCGTTTTTTCCTTTGGTTCATAAACAATACAACCAGGATCAAAATGGCACTGACTGATGATATTCCGATGATCCATTTGTTACGGTTATAAACACGGATCTCTGCCAGTGCTTTTTCCTTGGCCAGTCTTTCGTTTTCAGCCTTCTCACGAAGCAGTTCTTTTTCCCTCCGTTCGGTTTCATACTGAACTTTTATTTGCTCGATCTTTTCATCGCGGTTCACATCGTACAGGCTATCGCTGATGACTTTGTGCTCAAGGTATAATTTTGATGCTTCTTTGTATTGGCCAAGTTCATAATAAATCTGAGCCAACTGAAACAGGATTTTAGACCTGACACGGTTGGAACTCTCCTCCTTCACCAGGTCCTTTGCTTTCAAAAGGGTTTCCAACTCCTTTGGCTGCAAATTCATGTCACGATAAGTAGCGGCCTTATTTAATAAACTGGAGGCCGCCTTGTAATAATTCTGAACCTGGAGATGTTCTGAAATCGCTTTGTCGAAGTAAATTAATGCCGAGTCATATTTTTTTTCGGAATCAAAAACCATGGCTAGGCCGTTATACGCGGTTCCCAATGCGTAATGATTTTTGGTATTGAGATAGAATGGAATTGCTCTTTTGTAATAAATGGCACTTGAATCATAAACCTTTGTACTCCAATATAAAAGTGCTATATTTAAACGTGAATCATTAATTCCGAATGCATCGCCGATTTCCTCCCTTATTCTCAATCCCCTGAATTGGTAATCCAGGGCTGCCGAGTCCCGCTTTTGCTCCATCAGAATAAGGCCGATATTGTTGTAGATATTGGCCACTCCCCTTCTGATGCCTAGTTTTTCGAATATCTTTAATGAAACAAAGAAATTTTCTACGGCTTTGTCATAATATGATTTATTCCAGTAAACCAGCCCAATATTGTTGTATGCGCTTGCTATGGTGATAGAGTCCTTTGCCCTTTCGGCATAAAATAATGCGGAATCGTAAAAGACCAGGGCAGTGTCCCAAATGTTCTCAACATCATAAACGATACCAATCCGGTTGTAGGATTTACCGATAATTTCGTCATCATTTTCTTCTATACCGATCGCCAATGCTTCCTTTCCAAAAAAGAGAGCCGAATCTGGGTCGGAATAAACCATTTTCAGACAAATATCATTCAATGTTTTGGATTTATCTTTTATATTTGAAATAGAAGGAATCAACCGTATCAGGCTGTCAATTTCATCCGGTCTGACTGGAGTAAAAAAAAATAATAAACACAGCAGAAGCAGCAAAAGACGCATGTGATGTTACCCAGATATTGAAGGGTGTAAATAT
>JAFGBL010000209.1 GCA_016933115.1 Bacteroidales bacterium
AAATTGCTCGATAAAATTGATTAGATTCACGTCAAATATTTTTCCCTTAAGATACATCTTTTTATTTATCTTTACCGATACTCATATAAAAAATTATTGTTATTTGATTCACAAAAGTATAGGGATTTTTATAAATACCAAGAGAATAACCTATTTTTTTGGAAATCTTCGATGATTTTATGCGGTTACAAACAAACCATGAAATCAGGAAATTATTAAAATACAAAAGCCGAAGCCCTTCGAGAAAGCTTCAGCTTTTGATAAATGCAAAGCGGAAGAAAAATTAAGGTTTGGTAAACTTAACCGGTAATAGCACACTTACACGAACAGGAATTCCTTGCTGCTCGCCGGGCTTCCATTTCCCACTTGTTAATTTTATCACCCGGATGGCTTCTTTGTCCAGTAATTCATGAACACCAAGTACTACTTTCACATCCTCAATAGTACCATCCTTGTTTACGATAAATTTAATATAAACTGTACCTTGATAATTTTCTTGATCCGGACCTTTTGGATAAACTATGTGTTCCTTGATAAATGTTTGCAAAGCTTGTTCACCACCAATATATTCAGGTTGATTTTCAGCAATTTCGAAAACCTGGTTGGTCACTTCTAGAACTTCCAATTCATTGAAATTGACATCGAATAAAGTCATAGAAGAATTAGGAAGTGACTGCTCGTGACCAATCCCTATTGATTTGTTTTTTTGTGCACCGCCATAGAAACCTGAATGTCCAACAGCATAATCACTTACATCCCGCAGCAAAGGTAACGGTTGCTTTACGGTTGTTTGTTCCTTTCCATCGTTCCTAATTTCCGAATCTATGGCCACAAATGAAGTGTACGCCGTCAGCAGATTGTATTTCAAACCCAGAGCGGTCATTTCATCCGCAAGCGAAGCTTCCTGGGCCAAATTGATGTAATCATCCAGCAGACGAATCCGTTCACGTGCCCACAAATAGCGCAAGGCCGAATTGGAAGATGAGACCGATTGCCATTGAATATTCATTCCCCAATCATAGTTTTTATTGCCGGTTTTACCAGTAACATTTACATATCCTTTGGCTTTACCCCGATATTTCCCATAAACCAAAACAGGCCTTTCCGAAAACAAATCCGGTACTTCCAATGACTCAACATCGTAAACTTCCAGGCCATTAAATTCGAAACGTATGTTGGTTAGTACCGGATTGGTCACATAATTCCTGAATTTCTCGGCCATGGATTTTGCTTCATTTTGATTTGTTGCAACGAATGGAATCCCTTTGCCCACATGCGCCATACCTTCTACTAAAAATCGATTCACCGAAGTACCAATTCCAAATGTGAAAAAATTGGCATTACCAAGATTTTCACGGATCAAGTTAAAAGCATCCTTTTCCACTGATACATAACCATCGGTTGCAATAACAAAAGTGCGGGAATATCCTTCGGTACCTGTTAAAGCCAGGGCGCGCTTTAAAGCGGGAAGGAGTTCGGTTCCTCCCCCACCCCTTTGATTTTCAATAAAACCGATGGCACTTTTGATATTGATCGAATTGGCTTCAACAGATCGCTCGGCATACAATTGCGAACCACCGGCAAACAACAACACATTGAATTTATCGGTTGAACGCAGGTTTCCTATCAGGGTTTTAAGCAATCCTTTTGAAACATCAAGCGGGAAACCATGCATAGAACCAGAAACATCCACAATAAACACATACTCTCTTGGAGGTATATTTTCCGGATTGACCTGCTCGGGTGGCTGAACCATCAACAGGAAAAAATTTTCTTCTTCACCTTCATAAGTCAATAATCCTGACTGAATTTGTTTTCCCTTTAAGCGGTATTTCAAAATAAAATCACGGTTTCCCCCGGATTTCTCTGTTTCCGGCAGCACTATTTTTACTTCATTTCTATTTAAAAACTGAACACCGGCCTGGTAGGAAGGGCATACAACATCATGCAAAGGCATTCCTGCATTGAGGTTCACCGTCAAGTCGAACCTGTAAGGTGGTAATTCACCCTCATGGCTATAAGGGTTTGAAACCCATTCATCCGCGGTACTTGCAAGGTCTTCGGTTGGGCTCATATACCTTGGGCCGACAACTGTCGGATAAACAAACTCATACACACCTTCTTCCGGTACAAGCAACTCTGTGTAAAAGAGTTCCACTTTGATCACATCGCAGGGCATGATGTTGGCCACATTCATCTGGAAAACATTGGGCCTTTGTTGCTCAAGCAAAGAAGCACTTTGTCCGTTTTGTTTTGCTTCATCATAATCCTGACGGGCTTTTTGTTTCTCCTCAATTTTAGCTATAATGGTACGTTCACCAATGGTCATCTGCATGCCATACACGGCAGCACGCGTTGATCCGGGAAAAACATAAATGGCTTCAATAGGTTTGGTCCCTTCATTTTTATACACCTGCTTAACTTTCACATCCGCGACCACACCGGCAATGTTCACCTCTGCTGTTGTGGATTTGAGGGGTAACTTTTCTAATTCAGGATCATCAGATTGAATAAAAAAGTAAGGAGACAGGGTTTGATCTTCAATTTGATTTTCCTGGGCACCCAATGTTGTTATGAACAAACCAAGGATTATTGATACTATTAATGTTTTCATTTTTATAGATTTAAAGATTAATTCAATTGAAATTTTACTGGCATTTTGAACTCAACATTAACATTGCGGCCGTTCTGGCTTCCGGGAGTCCAGGGTGGCATGGCTTCAATTACCCGGATCACCTCTTCATCCAGGCCTGCTCCCAGACCACGGAGGATTTTTATGTTCCTGATCGAACCATCATTCCAGACAACGAAAGAAACATATACTGTTCCTTGCAGATTGATCTCCCGAGCCTGTTGAGTGAATTTCAGGTTATTTCTCAAATAATTCATCAAGGCCGGTTCCCCTCCCGGGAATTCGGGGTTATTGGAAACAAATACATGAATGACCGTGTCCTCTTCAACAATTTCTTCAATCTCGCCAATTTTGCGGTCAAGTTCGTTGTAAGTGTTTTCTGTAATTTCAGCAGATATAATTAGATCTTCATCCGGTCCTTCAAAATTTTCAATTTCTTTGATTACCGGGATCAAAGTTGGTTTTGGCATTTGAGGTACTTTCTTCTTGTGCAGCGTAATTACAGTCATCTCTTCAATCAAATCATCAACATTCCTCACATCCCAATCCAGTTCATAAGTATCAGCACTTTTCCATTCGAATGCCAAAAGGACTAATGATAGACTGACCACAAGCCCGATTTGGAAGAACAATCCCCGATCCTTATCGAGGTTTACTTTGCGTTTCGAAGGATTTCCTTCGTTTGAATTCGTGAATTTCATAATTTTCATTTTTAATGGTTGATAAATGATTTGTTTAAATTGAGATGGCCCAAGTATTGAAATTCCATAAAGGGATCAGATTTTTTTACATCAAAGTGTATTGGTTTTATTGGTATAAAGTTTGTAACCAACCAGGCAAAAGCTGATTCAGGATGTTCCTCAATTTAAATTTGAAATCAAAAAAGCGGAATGATTTGTCTTCACTAGCCGACGAGGAACTGATTGCCATCTACAAAAAATCCAATGAATCCTGGGTAATCGGCGAACTTTTTGAACGGTATACCCACCTGGTTTTCGGTGTATGCATGAAGTACCTGAAGGATGAGGAAAACAGCAAGGATGCAGTGATGCAGATTTTCGGGGAGCTTCATCAAAAACTTCAGGCCCACGAGGTTTCCAGTTTTAAAAGTTGGATTTATTCGGTTGCCAAAAACCATTGCCTGATGGAGATCAGAAAAGGTAAAACAATTGAAAGGGTTAAATCTGAAATTTATGAAAAAATCCACCATGAAATTATGGAATCGGCAAATGTTTTTCATCATTATAACAGTGCTGATCTTTTAGAAAAGATCCCGAAACTGCAGCATGGGATCACGCTTTTGAAGACTGAGCAACGAAAGTGTATAGAATTGCTATATTTACAAAATAAATCGTACAGGGAAGTTGCGGAAATCACGGGATACACTTTAAAAAATGTCAAAAGTCATATACAGAACGGAAAGAGAAATTTGAGGAATTTCCTGGAAAATGGATAGCAAAAAACATACATATCGAATATTTAATCCCTCCGGGTGTATCACCCTGGAAGCTATGCAACTGTATTTGAAAAAAGAGCTTCCGGAAAGTGAAGTTGAATTAATCGACAATCACCTGGAAGATTGCGAATTGTGCTCGGATGCAATGGAAGGACTTAGCCTGGTTGAAAATAGGGATAAACTTCGCGGAATAGTCAGGGAAATAAATAAGAATTTGAACCGGACATCAACAGAGTTTCCCATAACCAAGGAACCGAAATTTATCCGATTGCAAAATAGACTGATCTATTTTGGAGCAGCAGCTTCAATTATTATTCTTTTTGGGCTGTTATACTTTTTTACGGATTTAATTTCAGTAAATAACCAAGGAAATATTGCAAAACAAATAGAGACGGAGAAGCAAATAATTCCTCCTATGCCTAAAGCGCAAAATCAAGTCGACCATGGGCAAAAATCAGGACAAACTGAAAACGAACCCGAAAAGGTTCAAACTAAAACTGTCGGGAAAAATATTGAAAAGCAAACAACTATTGCTCAACAAGATAAATCGAAAAAAGAAATAAATGAAAATGAAATAAGGACTGAGCCATCTGAACCTGAAACCGAAAAAAGTATATCCCTGCAAATTGCGCAATCTTCTGATAGTTTAACCGATCAAATGCTTTCCGAACAATTGATGGATAATGAAGACTCGGATATTTTACACTCAACTTTCTCCGGTGTTGATTTGGCCAGCAATCAACCTTTAGAATACTATTTGGGTGAAGTATTTATTTATGGCGATCAACCGGATTTATCTGGATACAATAATCAAATCCGAAGTGCAGCTGCAGGAAAACGGGAAAGCAAAAAAACAACTGGTTGGTTGGATGCTGATAAAAAGGAGTTGATTGAGCCAAAAGATATTTCAGTCTCCGCAGATAGAAAGATTGCAGCAGAGGCTACTGGATCAAAAGAAGCAGATTTAAATACAGTTCACTTTTTCACTCCGGTTGATCGACTACCTGAATTCCCAGGAGGAATTGAGAAATTGACCGACTTTTTGAACCAACACTTAAATTATCCTTCTGAGGCTAAACGACAAGGAATACAGGGGACTGTTCTTGTATCTTTTATTATCGAAAAAGATGGGAGCATCGACAATGCAAAAATAATTTATGGAATTGGCGGCGGATGTAATGAAGCAGCTTTACTGGCAATCGAATCAATGCCGCGATGGCAGCCTGCCTTGAAAAATAATGAACCGCAAAGGGTGGTATTCAATATTCCCATCACATTCAAACTGAAATAGAAAAAAGTAACAAAAACCCAGAATTGAAAATTAATTCCCCCTTTTCAATAATTCTTTTGTTGATAATAATCCGCAGGCAGCTTCGATATCCTGTCCCCGGCTGGCCCTCAATGTTGTACGGATTCCTTTCTTATTCAATGCAGCAATAAAATCCCGGATGGTTTTGTCGTCGGATGTTCTGTAAGGCGCATCAGGTATGGGATGAAACCGAATAAGGTTGATCCGGCAGCGAATGCCATTCAAAATCCTTGCAAGCTGATTTACATGCCGCTGTGTGTCGTTCAGGTCTTTGAACATGATATATTCAAATGATACCCTCCGTTGGCGGTTCATATCAAACTCACGAATCACTTTTAAAACCTCCTCAATAGGATGGTTGTTCTGAACCGGCATCAGCATCCTGCGTTCGTCATCAAACGGGGAATGCAGACTTACGGCCAGGTGGCATTCACTGTCGTTCAGAAAATTGAGCATGTTACCGATTATTCCGATGGTGGAGACCGTTATTCGCCGCGGGCTCATGGCGAAACCCCAATCCGAGGTTAAAATTTCAAGGCTTTGGATCACATTTTGGTAATTATCCAGGGGTTCACCCATTCCCATGTAAACGAGGTTGGTAAGCGAATCCCGTTCAGGTAAACTCCGTATCTGATTTACAATTTCTCCCGCTGAAAGATTACTTTGAAAACCCTGCCGGGCGGTCATGCAAAAGCGGCATCCCATCCGGCATCCCACCTGGGATGATACACAAAGTGTAGCCCGGTCCTTCTCCGGAATATAAGCAGATTCAATAAACCGGTCATTCCTGACCGGAAATAAATATTTTTTCGTACCGTCAAGTGAAATGCTTACCGAACTGTGAGGGGTAAGTCCCAGAACATAATTTCCTGAAAGGGAGGTTCTGGCCTTCAAGGAAAGATTGGTCATTTCATCAATGGAATTTATTGGTTTTTTATAAAGCCACTCGGTAATTTGTTTCGCCGTATATCCCGGAAAACCAAGTTCTGCAACTATTTCCCCAATCTGTCCGAGCGTTTTACCAAATAAAGCCTCCATTAATTCCTGATTGTTTAATTGCAAAGATAAAATAAACTATTGCCTTCGGCGGTTGAAAGTATATGTTGCTAATTTGATTATTAGCACAATTTAGAGTAAATTTATTGTGTTTTTAAAATAATTAATCATGAAACTATTAATCGCCATTGATCTATCGGATGCCACAGAAATCATCCTCGACAAGATAAAAGAATTTTCAAAGAAGATAACACCTAAAATCTGGCTGGTACACGTTGTCCCTCCTGACCCTGATTTCGTAGGTTATGAGGTGGGTCCAAAAACGGAACGAGATTTCATTGCAAAAAAATTTCATGAAAAACATGCAAAACTTCAAAGTATTGCAAAACAAATGCAGGAAAATGGCCTGGAAACAATTCCACTGTTACTCCAGGGAGCTACAGTTGAAACCATCCTGGAAGAAGCTGATGATATTGATGCCGATATGATCATAACCGGATCGCACGGTCATGGAATGATGTACAATATATTTATCGGAAGTGTCAGTAAGGAACTACTCAAACATTCCAAGAGACCGGTATTGATTATTCCAACCCGGGGGGAATAAGAGAAAATACCCTGGAAAATAAAAAAAGAGAACCGCTAAGCGATTCCCTTTCCAAGTGGAGCGTAGGGGAGTCGAATGCCGAAAATCGCAAAATTTTTAATTTTGCTTGTTTTCGTGCATGCCCGATCTGCCAATTTGCGGATCGGCATCCCTGACCTTAGTATGCTGCTTTAAAAATGAACAAAAAAGTTAATTCTATTCAGAAATTTCAAAGTCATGCAATCGAATAAATTTCAACACTTTTTCTCTACTATGGATGTTTTTCAGCATCCTTTCATATTTCATTGCTTCTGATCTTGATGTTGTAATTTTACATGCATAAAGTTTCCAGGGAGTATATTTCCGGGTATAGGCTGATTTTCCCAAATTATGTTCGGTCAATCTCTTTTCCAAATCTTTAGTCTGGCCATAATAATAGCGATGATCTTCTTCTGACTCAATGATGTAAACATAATATGGCATAAAAAAGGAGACTTTCGTCTCCTCTATTTGGTTTTGTGGAGCGTAGGGGAGTCGAACCCCTGACCTTTAGACTGCCAGTCTAACGCTCTAGCCAACTGAGCTAACGCCCCAACTTATAAATTCCAATTCTTAAAAAAATCAAAAACCAAAAGGTTATTCAAATTCCAAGAATGAATTTAAGGCTGCAAAAGTAAAAAATAATCCTAAATTTACAACGCTATCATTTTTACATTTTTATGAAAAGAATTTTTGCAGCTATTAAAATATATCCGTCGGATCAATTTTTTCAAATTTATAGTGAATTGAAATCCTCCTGCAAGTATGACCGGATCAATTGGGTTCAGCCATATCAAATTCATGTTACCCTGAAATTTTTTGGCGAAACGGAGGAAGCATTAATTTCCGAAATTCAAAAAAACCTGCGGGAAATTGCTGATCGTTATCCGCCTTTTGAACTAATCCTCAGGGAAATTGGTATTTTCGGCAGCTATTACAAACCCCGTGTTATCTGGGTGGGAATTGAAAAAAATGAAACATTGGCCTCGCTTGCAAATGAAATTTTAGTCAGGATGGAAAACCTTGGATTTGAAAAAGACCGGCAAAATTTTGTCCCTCACCTCACCATCGGACGGATAAAATATACCGATAATAAGCAGTTATTTCAACAGGCCATTGAAAGGTATAAGTCTCAATTTATCCAGGAACAAAGGGTGGGTGAATTTTATTTGATCGAAAGCAAGCTTAGTACCAAAGGCCCTACCTATTCAATCATTGAAAGCTATCCATTAAAAAAAGGTTCATCCTGACAGGACAAACCTTATGCAACCATTTTACAACAATCTTTTAATCTTTAGGTGTCAGGGAATTATTGTCCCTGTCATCCTGCATCATCTTCCTGGCCATAAAATAATAGATGACCAGGGCCAATCCGCCGAACAGGAAAATCATAGAAAAATAAGCTGCCTCTTCCTCATACATGAAAGCACTGGTTGTAGCCAGCAACTTACCGATAAGTATACCCAATGCCACGCCTATGAGTAAAATTCCGTATTTCAATGATTGGGCACTTTTCTTTTTTGAAGTTTCAAATAAGGAAGCATCCACTCCCTTTTCAAGCATGGCCATCCGCTCCTTTTTACGGATACCCAAATACACGATAGCGATTATTGATCCGAAAATGATCGCAAGAACGAGAACCGGTGTTAATTCTAACATAACTTTAAATTTTTTATTCGTTAATAATTTTCATTTCAAACAATAGGACGCCACTTTTTTTGGCCGGTTACATTTACAAAGTTTCCATAAAAATATTTCTTCACTTGTTATATATAAAAACAGGATTACCGCGTTGATATATTATCCTTGATAAACCTAATAAATGAATGAGTTAAATTTTAATTATCTTTAATATTTTATTTGTGAATCTGTAACCGAATATAAGGTCAATCGTCTAATTTTTACATGAACTTCGAAAGCGATAACTTTTATATAGAAAAAGTGCTGAATAATGATGTTTCAGCCTATTCATCGCTCATTGACAAACATAAAGAAATGGTTTACACAATCGCTTTCAGGATATTGAGAAACCGTGAGGATGCAGAAGAAATTGCACAGGATACATTTATAAAGGCATACCAATCGCTTAGTAAATTCCGGAAGGAATCGAAGTTCTCAACCTGGTTGTACAGAATTGTTTATAATACAGCAATTTCCAGAACCAGGAAAAAAAAGATCCAAACCATAGAATTAAATGATGAAATTGAGAAAAACTTCTCAGAAGATGAGATCAGGGACGATGTTTTTAAACTGGATTTCGATGAACAAAAAATCCTGATCAACAAGGTAATCGGCAAATTGAGTGAAGAAGACAGCCTGCTCATTACGTTGTACTATTTTGAAGAAAACACAACTGAAGAAATTGCAGAAATCACCGGGTTATCCCAGTCCAACGTAAAAGTAAGACTGCACCGGGTAAGGAAAAGATTGTACGAAGAAATCCAGGAAATATTAAACAATGAATTTAAGGAGGTCTACCCATGACACAAAATAATAATTTCAATGATGATTTTATCCGGAAACTGGTTCAAAAATCGGATACCGAACAGCCATCGAAGTCCTTTACCAATAATGTAATGGATAATATAATTGCCCTGGAACAAGAAAAGGCTGAGTACAGATTTTCAATCAAAGGGATCAGTTACTGGTACTTTGCTGGTGCAGCAGGAATTTTTGGCTTGCTTTATACCATTTATTTTTTCTTAACTAATGAAAAAACATTTATCACCCAGAAATTCGATCCGGCCATTATTCCGGGCTTTGAAAGTATTTTCCAAAGTTTTGAGGCTATATTTGAATCATTTAAGATATCCTCATTTACAATAATTATTATTGCTGCCATTGTTTTGTTGTTTGCTGTGGATCAAATCTTAAGGAGGACACATGCCGGAAAATATTTTACTTTTACTTTTTAGTTAATGCTTGTAACAAATTCAATTTATAGGTTTTTTATTCATTTCTTTCCAACTCAATACCATCCTATTTACTAATTTTGTGCCCCTAATTTTATTCATGAATTATGATTGATAAAGGTTCTGAAGATATTAAGCCTACTGAAGGCAAATCGTTGAATTTTCTGGAAACGATCATTGAAGAGGATATTCGCAAGGGGAAAAACGATGGAAGGGTACATACCCGTTTTCCTCCCGAGCCCAATGGATACCTGCATATCGGACATGCCAAGTCGATCTGCCTGAACTTTGGGCTGGCTGACAAATACAATGGAAAATGCAACCTCCGCTTCGATGATACAAATCCAACAAAAGAAGAACAGGAGTATGTAAATTCCATCATGGAAGATGTGAGGTGGCTTGGGTTTGATTGGGAAGACCGGCTTTTCTATGCATCGGATTATTTTGACCAGTTATACGAATGGGCAATCAAGTTGATAAAAGACGGAAAAGCCTATGTGGATGACCAACCTGCCGACCTGATCAGCGAACAGCGTGGTGTTCCTACCCGGCCAGGTATTGAGAGCCCTTTCAGGAAACGCAGTATTGAAGAGAACCTGGAACTATTTGAAAGAATGAAAAAAGGTGAATTTCCGGATGCCTCCAAGGTACTCCGGGCCAAAATTGATATGGCTTCTCCCAACATGCATATGCGTGATCCGGTGCTTTACCGTATTTTACATTCGAATCATCACCGTACCGGAGACAAATGGTGCGTCTACCCAATGTATGATTTTGCCCATGGGCAATCGGATTACCTCGAAGGGATCACACATTCTATTTGTACCCTCGAATTTGAAATCCACAGACCGCTTTACGACTGGTTTCTCGACAACCTGATCGAATCGGAATACAGGCCCAGGCAACATGAATTCGCAAGGTTGAACCTGAGTTATACTGTTATGAGCAAAAGGAAATTGCTTGAACTGGTAAAGGATAAATATGTGACTGGCTGGGATGACCCCCGAATGCCCACCATCTCAGGACTGAGGAGAAGAGGCTACACCCCTGAATCGATAAGGAATTTTGCCGACCGGGTGGGTGTTGCCAAAAGGGAAAATGTCATCGATGTCGGATTGCTTGAATTTAGTATCAGGGAACATTTGAATTTAATTTCTCCCCGGATTTTTGCCGTTCTGGATCCGCTCAAAGTCATCATCACCAATTACCCGGAAGGCAAAACAGAAGAGTTGAACCTTGAGAATAATCCGGAAGATCCGAATGGGGGAAACAGGATTGTTCCCTTTTCAAGAGAAGTTTATATTGAAAGGGACGATTTTATGGAAGACCCGCCAAATAAGTTTTTCAGGCTTGGGCCAGGTAGGGAAGTACGACTCAAAGGGGCTTATGTTATCAAATGCGAGGACGTAAAAAAAGACGAAAACGGCAATATTATTGAACTTCATTGCACCTATGATCCAACAACCAAAAGTGGTTCGGGTGATCAACGGAAAGTAAAGGGGACACTCCATTGGGTGTCGGTGAATCATGCTGTTGATGCTGAAGTAAGGTTGTACGATCGATTGTTTTCAAAGGAATTCCCGGATGAACTGGAAAATGAAAATGATGATTTTAAAAACAATTTAAATCCTGACTCCCTCCAGGTGATCACCGGGAAGATAGAACCCAGCGTTAAAAATGCCAAACATCCTGATCATTTCCAATTCCAGCGGTTGGGATATTTCTGTGTGGATCCCGATTCAATTCCTGATAAATTGGTATTCAACAGAACAGTTTCGCTGAAAGATACCTGGGCAAAAATGAATAAATAATTATTTGATTTTTACGATAACTATTTGTTAATTTTGCGCCCGCATTGCCCGATGGTGTAACTGGCAACACGTCTGACTCTGAATCAGAAGAGTCCAGGTTCGACCCCTGGTCGGGCAACACAAAGCCGTTCGAATGAGCGGCTTTTGTTGTTTACCAGGGGGAGAAGTTCATCCCGATGAGTGTAACGA
>JAFGBL010000210.1 GCA_016933115.1 Bacteroidales bacterium
ATCGTTTGGTTCGCAAAACAAACTTACAACTTGGGGTGAAACCCTCGGGGAGTAACCCCTCTTTTATTTTAGTCGGTCAGTAGTGATAAATTATAAAACTTAAGAAATATAAGCATATATACAATTCATAAATCAGAATTGACCAACCCGGAGTTAACAATTGTTGTAAATAATCTAACTGGTAAAATAAGCGAGATTATGAAAACAGCGGCAATAAAAAATTCTGATCATGAAAAAATCGAGGGTTTTATTTGTAGGAGTTTTTTTACTTTCTTATCATAGCCTCAACAGCTCCGAACCTGATGAATGGTGTGGACCCAGGGAAAGGGTTTTTCTCAAAAACTGGTCAATCAACCTGAACATCGGATACACTTCATATTTTGGCGACCTAAGCCAATACGACCTGGATGTGGTGAATAAGTTGATTTATGAAAGCAAACCGGCTTACGGTATTAAATTGACCAAATATATCAAAAATAAGTTTTTAATGTCCGGCCAGTTTATTTACGGTGGATTTAAAAGCGATTTCCTGTCCGATCATATTTTTGAAACAACCCTGGTTGAATACAGCATTCAGGCCGGTTTGGATTTGACAAAACTACTTTTTCCAAGGATCAGCCTCGATTATGGGTTTGAAGTTTATGTCGGTACCGGGCAGTTTATTTTCCAAACAAATGTATTCACAGGCATCGATGGCCTTCAAACCCCGAAAACGAACAGCACAAGGGTTCCCGAATTTGTATATTTTTTTGGCAGCGGATTTTATTATCAATTATCCGATCGTTTTCGAATAACGGTCGACCTTGCCATCAGGCAGGCACAAAACGATAACATCGATAAATATCTGGCACATGGAGATTTTGATTATTATTCATTACTGAATATCGGCTTATCATACGCCATTGGAAAAATAGTCTCCCATAACAAATATAAATCCCGATTTTTATTAAATAAGAATAGACAAATCTGGAGAAGTAATTCCATGTGAAATACGAAAATGTTTTCAATAAATATTTTTCAAACTGAAAAACCAATAACTGAAAGCCAGAACATAATTGGCATATGCATTAACTTCCTATCTTTGCCATTATCTACATAAAATTATGACGAATTTGACATACAAAATCATCTTCTTATCGGTTTTTATTTTCCCACTTACTGTTATCTCACAACAACAAAGGCGGTTTGTGGCGGAATGGGAACCTGCATGGGGAACCCTGATTCGCTGGCCTCTGGGGATACCTTCAGAACTTGTTGTTGAGCTGGCCGAAGACGATAGCCTTTACGTGATGGTTGAATCGAACTACCAGCGTGACCAAGCCCTGGATGCATTCAATGCATGGAATGTAAACATTAACCATTGCCGGTTTTTATATGCCCCGACTTATTCGCACTGGACGCGTGACTGGGGGCCTCATTACATATTCAATGAGCAAGGAATTGCAGGAATAGCCGATCCTATATTCAATGGTTATCCGTGGGTACCGGGTTGTCCCCCATCAGGCTATAAACCTGAACATTCAAATAGTATCAGAGCCGGAATTCTTGGGTGGGAAGAAGATGATGCAGTCAATATTGCCCTGGCAGATTCTTTCAATTGTCCGTTGATTGCCCTGCCAGTCTATTTAACCGGTGGAAATATAATGGTTGACGGTTACCAAACGGCAATTTCCACCCAACAAATGCTGGATGAAAATTTCCCCATTGCCAACGAGGAGGTTTTCAGGCAGATGGCTGAGGATTCGCTTGGAATTTCAAATTATATCATTGTCAATAACCCGGAAGTTCATGGCATCCAGCACATCGATTGCTACGCCAAATTCCTGGATGAGGAAACCATTCTAGTGAAACAGGTCGACACATGGAATCCGGAATATGAATGCTGTGAAGCCCTGGCTGAACATCTTGGAAATGAATTGAGTTGTTTCGGTAATCCTTTCAATATCATCCGGATATACTGCGGCGCCTACAATGGGACTGAAGTTGCCGCATATACAAATTCACTTATATTGAATAAAAAAGTACTGGTGCCGACCTTTAATATTGCTTCAGACGAAAGCGCTTTGCAAACTTATGCCGATGCGATGCCCGGATACGAAGTTATCGGTTTCGATTGGGAAGGCTGGTATTATTATGATGCACTTCATTGCAGAACCATGGGTATTTTCGACCGGAAGATGCTCAGGATCGGGCATAAACCACTGGAAGGGGAAATCTCATTTAGCGGGTTACCTTTTATCAAGGCATTGATTGACGACCGGAGTGACGCCGGATTGGTCGAAGATGACTTGCTTCTTCATTGGCGGGAACAAGGCACAACATTTTGGTACACAGTAGAATTTTACCCGATGGAATACCCCGACTCTTTTTATTCCTTCATTCCCTATCCCGTTATCGGAACTACCTATGAATACTATATTGCGGCTGCCGATTCATCGGGAAGAAATGAAACCATGCCACGGACCGCTCCCGAAAAATTATTCAGTTTTACAGTGTCTGATCTGACTACTCAGGAAAATGAATATTCTAACTTATCCGAATTTTCTGTTCAACCTACCATTTTTACTGAAGGAGTGGAAATCACTTTTCCCGGAGTAAAAGAGGCCAACCTCTGTATTTGGTCGATGAACGGACAATTGGTGCGCAAATGGCATTATAATCAAATTGGCAAGGCAGGTAAAATTCACTGGGATGGAAAAAGCATGACCGGGGAGGATTGTTCTGAAGGCATGTACCTGGTGGCTTTTATTGAAAAAAATGGAGTTCAGGTTAAAAAAATAGTCAGGAAATAGACTGCTTCAGATCAAAAATTTTATCAAGTTACAAATATGGGGCTGTTTTCAAAAATAAGTGGATTGGACCGGCTGGTTCAGGAATTTCCAGTAGGATATCATTCAATTGAAAAAGAATATAAAAAATGTACGGTTAAAATTGGTAAGGTAAGGTACAGGCGGTGTGTGAATGTGGGAATTGGCCCGGAAGGATTAATTCTAAAAGTAAATCCACCCATGGTTAAAGCCAAACAGTTTTTTATTCCCTGGACTGAAGTGCAGGAAACCCATTCAGATTCGCTTTACAACCTGAAGGCAGCGACTCTAAAATTGAAATCAAACAATACTCCCATCACCTTTTATGAAAAATTATTCAGTGAAATGAAATGCTACCTGGTTTAAAATAATAATCAGGCTGTTATAATTTTCTGAAAATTTTTAACGGAACCTTAACAGCAATTTTTAAATACTTCCACTATCTTTGGAACCGAAAATCATAAATTAAAAAGCATGCAGATAAAATTTTTACCGGTTAAAGTACTTTGTTTACTCATTGTTTTTTCAAGTAATATTTTGGCTCAACAACAACCTGAGAATCCCGGGTTTGAGCTGTGGGAAGAGTTTGGCATTGGTCCCGACACGTTGGAACCGGTCGATTGGAGCTCATTGAAAAGCTCTGACGGCGGAGAACTGATCAATATGGTCATTCCGCAGGTTTGGGAACAAACCACCGATGCCCATTCCGGATTGTATGCCGTTAAGCTGATAAACATGCCCATTTTATCCTTTGTCGCTCCCGGCACACTAACGAATGGAAGGGTTCATGCAACCCTGCCCCCAACAGATGCCTATGTTTATACCATTGAGGATGATCCGCAGTGGAACACACCTTTTACCGATATGCCGGACAGTTTGACCTCCTGGGCAAAATTTCTCCCGCAATCTGCTGATATTGCACACATCATTGCTGTTTTACACACCGATACAGCCAAAATTTTCGATACCACCATGACCAATTGGGTGGCCGTAGCAAATATTGATATTTCACAGGAGACCGGAGAATGGTCGCAGTTTTCAGCACCATTTACATACTTAAACGGAGAAACCCCCGAATTTATCCTTTTTGGAATTTTTGTTGGTGATGCTGAAAATTCGACCGTTGGCAGTATTTTGTATATCGATGATATTGAACTGATCTATCATGAAACAGGTCAGGAAAAAGTGATCAATAATAACCCATATGATATTTACATGTCGGGCAGTCAACTTGTGTTGAGGTGCGAACCAAACGATATCAAGGAAGTTTCTACCCTTGAAATCCTGGACAATATGGGTCGGATCGCCTGGAAAGAACAATTCTCACCGGAGTCTTTAAATACATTTAATCTGGACATCTCTCCGGGCATTTATATCTGCAGAATTAGTGGTCGAAACCACTTTGTTGCAAAAAAAATAGTTGTCAGGTAGATTAAATTGCAACTGTTTTAGGATATTAATTTTATTAGTCTTTTATTTTAAAAATTAAACAGTTATGGAAAAGAATATATCTTTTAAACTTTATTTTATTTCGCTTTTTATCCTTTTATTTCCGGTAGTGGCAATCTGTCAGCAGCAACCCGAAAATCCCGGTTTTGAAAACTGGGAAGATGTGGGACTTAATGTGGATGAACCGGTTGATTGGAGTTCAATTAAAACTGCCGACCAGTATGGAGGATTAGCCCCTTATGTGTGGGACCAAAGCACCGATGCGCATTCCGGTAATTATTCGGTCAAACTTTATAACAATACGGTACTTGGAATTGTCGCCGCGGGCACGCTAACAAATGGAAGAGTACATGCGGAACTTGCCGGTACGGGTTATGTATTTTCAGTTTTAGATGATGCTCGCTGGGTTACACCCTTTACCCAAAAGCCCGACAGCGTTGTCGTTTGGGCCAAGTTTTTTCCACAAGGCGGAGATATTGGTCAGGTAAAGGCAGTTCTCAATACCGGTTCCGCCATTATTCCCGATGCCGGACAGGCTGATTATATTGCTTTGGCACAAATCAATATTACGTCACAAACATCTTCATGGACCAGGTTTTCGGCGCCGTTTACATATTTTAATTCAACCGACCCGACGTATATTTTATTTGTTTTAAACGCTGCAAACGAAAATGCACACAATGGAACCATTGCATATTTTGATGATCTGCAGCTAATCTATAATCCTTTGTTGCTCGACCTTACAGTTTTCCTACAGGGACCATACAATACGAACAAACAAATGTTTACCGACCTGAATCCTGATTTAATTCCAACCTCACAACCTTATAACATAGCACCATGGAATTATACAGGAACGGAAACCGCCGATCCCCTTCCCTCACCCGATATCGTGGATTGGGTATTGGTGGAGATCAGAGATGCGGTCAGCGCTGCCGGAGCCAATGGGTTTACCACGGTTGGAAGAAAGGCCGGACTCCTGATGAAGGATGGAAGCATTGTTGCACCGGATGGGATTTCGATGCTATCGTTCAATAACTATATCAACAACAACCTTTATGTTGTCGTGCGGCACCGTAACCACCTGGCTGTGATGTCGAATTTTGCACTTGCAAAAACCGATGGCGTTTATTCATACGATTTTTCAACCGCTTCTGATCAAACCTACGGAACTACCAATGGTTGTGTTCAACTTAACACCATCGGGCCGGCAGTATGGGGCATGATTGGTGGTGATGGTAATGCCAATAAAACAGTCGGGACAGAGGACAAAACCAACTTCTGGTCAATTCTGGTCGGGAAAACGGGATATCTTTCAGCTGACTACAATTTGGATGGGCAAACCAACAACCCGGATAAAAACGACATTTGGCTTAAGAATGTCGGGAAAACCGGACAGGTTCCAAACTAGGTTTTATTCCGCCAGAAGTTCAATGTTATTGTTTTCAGGAGTGTCGAGAGCCAAGTGCCTGTATAATTCCTGGTTAATTTTTTTATTCTATTCATTTCTGAGTAAAATTGCGAATCCGATATATCGAATTTCAAAAAATAATTTTATTTTGTCCGGTTCCTCATTTTTTTTATTTTTACAATTCATCTGAAAAGTGACCGGTGACCGATCTGAAACAAAACCTGAAAAGATTTCTGAATTTCAACCGGACCGAACGTAACGGGATAATAATTCTGTTAGCTGTTTTACTCCTGGTTATTGCTTTTAATATATTTCTTCCCTTTTTTTTCCCTCGTGAACCGGCTGATTTTGCCCTGATTGAAAAAGAGATCGATGAGTTCCTGGAAATGCAGCAAAAGGC
This sequence comes from Bacteroidales bacterium, assembly GCA_016933115.1. GTDB lineage: Bacteria > Bacteroidota > Bacteroidia > Bacteroidales > JAADJA01 > JAADJA01. The sequence continues at coordinate 6,068 of JAFGBL010000210.1, forward strand.
AAAAAACTCTAAAATTAAAGTTTCAAAAAAAGAAGAAGGATTCAACCAGGATTATCATGACGTTTCGGATCTTAGCCCATTTCCCTTTGACCCAAACGGCCTTTCTGCAGAAGATTGGAAAGCACTCGGATTAGCAGGTCATCAAATCAGGGTGATTAAAAATTATGAAGCAAAGGGAGGAAAATTCAGGAAAAAGGAGGACCTCGAGAAAATTTACAGCATTTCTGCTGAAGAATATGCGGTTTTAGAACCATATATTCAAATTAAAGGGACAAAAGAAGATGATGATTTTCAGGAGTACCTGAGTGGTATAGAGCCATTTCCGTTTGATCCCAATAAAATGACACGTCAGGATTGGGAAAGCATGGGCCTGAGGGAAACACTGATCAACACCCTGATAAATTACACCGATAAGGGCGGCAGGTTCTATTCAAACGATGATTTCAAAAACATCTACGGATTGAAACCGGAGGAATTAGCTTTACTTGAGCCCTTTATTATTCAAGAACCGGATACCATAAAACAAAAAATAAAATCCGCAGAAATTCAGTCAATTTTTATCGACCTGAACAATGCAGATACATTGGACTTACAGCAATTGAAGGGTATCGGGCCGTCATTTGCCCGGCGGATTGTTAAATACCGCGATATGCTCGGGGGTTTTGCAAAAAAAGAGCAATTGATAGAAGTTTATGGCATGGACAGTACCCGTTTAGCCGGGATTGTAAACAATATCTTTGTTGACAATAACAGTGTAAAGAAAATCAATATCAATACGGCAACCGTCAAGGATTTGATCAGGCACCCCTATATTGAATTTTACCTGGCTAAATCCATCATCTCCCATCGTGAAAAAATTGGAAGCTATTCAAGCTTGGAGGAGATATTGGATGCCAAATTGATTTATAGAGAATTGTATGAAAAAATTTCGCCTTACCTTGCTATTGATGATCAGACAAATAACAGATGAAAAGGAAAATTAAATATGTGATTTTTATTTGGGTTTTAATGGCTTCAATAATCGATATGCTTGCCCAGGAACATGCTCAAAAAATCGATAAGAAGTTAAAATGGGAAGTCGACAGCCTGAATAATTACTGTGCGGAGTTATTAAATTCCGACCTTGAACAAGCTCATAAACTAGCTGAAATTGCTTTTAATCGTGCAGAAAAAATCAACTATTTAAAAGGCAAGGGAGCTGCCCAGAATATGTTGGGAAATATCAATTTATATAGTGGTAATTATGATAAAGCCATTTTTTTTTACGAATCGGCCATTGAAACATTCGAAAAAATAGATTTTAAGGCTGGTATCGCACTCTGCAATAACAATATAGGTCTAATCTATGAATATCGTGGCGATTTTAAAATTGCACTCACTTATCTTCAAAAGTACCTTGAATACGAAATAAATGGGAAAAACAAGGAAGGGATGGCATCTTCATATAACAATGTTGCTGGCGTCTATTTTAAAATTGGAGACTACCAAACAAGTTTGGAACATTACGAAAAAAGCTATGATTTATATAGTAAACTGGGAAATGAAAAAGAAAAAGTTTCATGCATCATAAACATCGCTGCAATTTATGAAATTCAGGGACTATACGGTAAGGCAATCGAATTAAATCATTCTGTGATTAATCAAAGCAAGCAATATGGCAATTTGTTCGAAAAGGCTACCGGGTTGAATAACCTTGGATCAAATTATTTGAACATAAATCAATTGGATACTTCCCTGGCATATTTAACCCAGGCACTTTTACTTCGTGATCAACTTAATGACCGTAATGGTATTTCATCAACATTAAAACTTATGGGGCAGGTAAATGCTGCAGCAAAAAAATATGACAAAGCCATCGACTACTATTTCCAGTCTCTGAAAATCAGCGAAGAATTGGAGGATAAGAGAGGGATTGCCGAATGTTTTACTTTGATAGGCGAAAACCTTTTAAATAAGGGTAATACAGGTGGTTCCATCGAATATTTTCTACAAAGCCTTGAAATTGCTAGCATCATAGGTGCCCGCCTCGAAATCCTCAACAATTACAAACAACTTGCAATGGCTCATGCCGCGGAAGGAGATTACCAAAAATCATTTGAATTTATTGCCCATTATGCAGCCCTGAAGGACAGCTTATCAATTGATATCAAAGAACCAATCGGCCAAAAAAAAGAAGATATGTCTATCCGCCTGGGCAAAAACATTTTATTGACCAGGTGGATTTCAATTTCAGCCGGTATTGTTGTTTTAGTTATTATCCTGTTCCTGTTTATCAGTAAAAGAAAACGAGTCTGATTGTGCCCGGATTTTTTGGATTGACTGAATCCTCCCATTGAAATAATATGATTTCTGGCTCGTTAAATTCTGGAATCATTATCTTTGCGATCAAATTAAAGAAAATAGGATTTATGAATTTAAGCAGATTATTATTCTTCATTGTAGCAATTACATTTTCCACCTCAATATTTGCGCAGAGGAATTTTACCGAAGCTGCCGACAGGGACTTTGAAGACCAGAAATATTCCGTTGCAGTTGACAAATACAAAAAAGCCTACTCCAAGGTGAGGGACCGGGATGAAAAAAACCGTATCCGGTTTCAGATGGCCGAATGTTATCGACTGATGAATAATCCGAAAAGGGCTGTTGTCTATTACAAAAGCCTTTACAAAAACGACTATTACAAACAAGAGCCGATCATTCTGCTTCATTTGGGAGATATGTTCAAAGCAAACCAGGAATACGACGAAGCCATTCCTGTTTTCGAAGAATTCATGAAACTTCGTCCGGATGATCCCCGGGGCGCGGATGGAGTGAAATCCTGTAACGTACAAAAGGATATTTATGCACACCCCACCAATCATCAATTGCAAAATTTAAGGGATGTGAACTCACGTGAGGACGATTTTGCGCCCAGCTATGCCAGCGAAAACTTCAACGACCTGATATTTACATCCAACCGGGAAGGATCCACAGGAAAAGACAATGACGAATGGACCGGCATGAATTTCACCGACCTCTATTACACCCGGCAAGACAGAAAAGGTGAATGGAGCACACCCGATCTGATCGAAAGTGAAGGTAAAATCAATACCGAAACCAACGAAGGAAATTCCACCATGAACAGCAGTTTCACAACACTGTATTTCACACGTTGCGGAAACGAAAAAAACAAGGAATCGGGATGCCACATTTACAGTTCAAAAAGGACGGGAAGAACCTATAGTGATCCTGAAATACTTGATTTGGGAGGCGACAGCACCTCGGCAATCGGGCATCCCACGATTTCTGAAGACGGGCTTATGATCGTTTTTGCCGCTGACTTTCCGCAGGGTTATGGTGGTAAGGATTTATGGTTCGCCAAACGAAAAACTTCTTCGGATGAATTCGGGTTGGCCAAAAATCTTGGTCCTACAATCAACACACCCGAGGACGAACTATTTCCATTCCTGAGGGGTGACACGGTTCTTTATTTTGCATCCAATGGCCAAATCGGGCTTGGGGGGCTGGATATTTTCAAATCCAAAAAAACGGAAAACGGATGGGATGTTCCCGTTAATTTGGGTTTTCCGGTCAATACCAATGCCGATGATTTCGCCATTGTTTTCAACCCGGAAGCCCAGGAAGAAGGCTTCTTCAGCTCCAACAGGAAGGAGTATGAAAGTGAGAGATCAAAAGGCGGTGATGACATCTGGTACTTCATAGTTCCGCCGTTAGAATTTACCCTTGCAGGTGTTGTTAAAGATGACAGAACCCTGCAATTTATCGAAGGAGCGGAGGTCGCTATGGTCGGTTCCGACGGATCTTCCATCGTTACACAAACCAATTCCATTGGCCGGTACGAATTTACTAAAGAGCAGTTTTTACCGAAAACTACTTATGAACTGGCAGTTTCAAAAGACAATTATTTCAGCGTTAAAGGATCGGTGACGACCGTTGGAGTTGAAAGAAGCAAAGATTTTGAGCGTGACTTTGTGTTACAACCTATTCCCAAAAAACCCATTGTGTTACCCGAGATTTTATATGACCTTGCAAAATGGGATCTTAAACCACAATACCAGGACTCGCTGCAGGGACTCATTAAAACCCTGGATGAAAATCCGACCCTGGTTGTGGAACTGGCATCACACACCGATGCCAGGGATACCGATGAGCGAAATGATATTCTCTCGCAGAAAAGGGCTCAATCCGTTGTGGACTATCTGATCCTTCGGGGAATTGATCCGGAAAGGCTCGTTGCCAAAGGTTACGGTGAAAGGGTTCCCCGGGAGCTAACAAAAAACTATTACCTGAATGGAGTTCAAATACTGGATTCGGCAACCGTTTTAACGGAAGAATATATCAATTCACTTCCCAATAATGAGATCAGGGAATATGCACACCAATTGAACAGGAGAACCGAATTTACAGTATTGCGAAACGATTTTGTCCCCAAGGAAAAAATTGCGGATGTTACGGCTCCTAAAATAGATATTGTCGTAAATCCCGAAGCTGAGGAACATAAGGTGAAGCTCCTCAAGGATGAGGAAGGACGTTTTGGAGTGCGCTGTGAAGTAAATGGCTATCCTATCAATGTATATCTTGACCAAAGGCTAAGGCAGCCGGTTATTTGCCTGGATGATGCACTTAAATTATTGCGCGACGGAGCCATCAGCAAGGATGATTTCGCGGGTGATCCCTCTGAAGTACTGGCCAATTCAACCATTCAGGACAATGCAGTTTTCCTGGTCGAAGAGGTGAAAATTGAGAGAAATTACATCACCATGTTCGAGGTAACCGTAAGCCACAAACTTCAAAAAGGATTTTACCTCGATACAGATACCTTTTCCATGATCGGCAAATATAAAATTGACGAGGAATCGGGATTCCTGATTTTTGAATAGCATTCACTAATAATATAATATTTAGGCAATTGCATATTTCTGTAATTGCCTATTTTTGCTATATAACATGTGAGTAAAAGAACAGATGCAATTTAATTCCATCACTTTTCTGGTCTTTTTGCCAATCGTTTTTGCAGTTTATCACTGGATTCCATCTAGTAAAATCCGATCACAAAACATATTGCTGCTCATTGCCAGTTATATGTTTTATGGTTGGTGGGACTGGCACTTTCTTGGATTGATATTTATCAGTTCAATAACCGATTACCTGGTTGGATTGGAAATGGGAAAAGCCATACAAATCCATAAAAGAAAATTCCTTCTTTTAGTCAGTATCGTAACTAATTTGGGAATTCTCGGATTTTTCAAATATTTCAACTTTTTTATCGATTCTTTTGTTGACTTGCTTTCCCTCTTTCATATGAATACGAATTACAGCACGTTGCAAATCATCCTTCCGGTAGGGATCAGTTTCTATACCTTTCAAACCCTCAGTTATACGATCGACATTTATAAAAATAAAATAAAACCTACAAAGGATATTATTGCGTTCTTCGCCTTTGTTGCCTTCTTTCCGCAGCTGGTAGCCGGCCCCATCGAACGAGCAGCCAGCTTGTTACCTCAATTTCTCAATTCCAGGAAATTCCAATATGGACAGGTTGTAGATGGGTTACGTTTGATGATGTGGGGATTTTTTAAAAAAATGGTTATCGCGGATCGATTAGCTGCATATGTCGATCTCATTTACAGCAATCCCGATCAATATAAAGGAATTGGCATCGTGATCGGAACCGTGTTTTTTGCATTCCAGATATATTGTGATTTTTCAGGATATTCTGATATTGCCATTGGAACCGCTAAACTTTTCGGTTTTAACCTTATGACCAATTTTCAGACACCTTATTTTTCAGCATCCTTCAGGGAGTTCTGGCGCAGGTGGCATATTTCCCTTTCTACGTGGTTCAGAGATTACCTTTATATCCCTTTGGGTGGAAACAGGGTGAGTCAAAACCGTTGGTTTTTCAATATCATATTTACTTTCACCATTTCCGGTTTGTGGCACGGAGCGAATCTGACATTTATTTTCTGGGGATTAATTCATGGTTTTTTACTCGGACTGGAAATTATTTTGGGAAAATATTCAAGCTATTATTCAAATATGTTCCGCCCGGTTAAAGTAATTTTTGTCTTTGCCCTGGTTTGCCTTACATGGATCTTTTTCAGGGCTGAAAGTATTGAGAAAGCATTCAACATGATCAATTATTCTTTTGAATTCCCGAATCAGGTACTTCATCTTGATTCTTTAGCCTCAGTCTTTACCGATATTTTTATAAACAAGGTGGATTCCATTGCGATTTTAATTTCCGGTATGGTGTTTTTCATCGTTGAGTGGAGATTGGGTAAAAGTTCTTTTGAAAAGGTTATTGTTAAAGTTCCGGGATATTTGCGTTGGCCGGCCTATTACCTTCTGATCGGATGGATCCTGATTTTCGGAATTTATAAAGTGGCTCCCAGTTTTATATACTTTCAATTCTGATGAGGAAGTTGTTTATAAAAATATCGTTATTTCTAATCCCTTTTATGATGGGTATTATCGTACTTTTTATTTTGCCCTATAACCGGTATTTTGCCTATCATTTATTAAAAGATGACTGCTACAATCATGCTTCCTGGACGCATGATAGGATATTTATCAATCCTGTACCTGTCGATGTTGCCTTTTTCGGATCATCCAGAACCATACACGCAATATGGGAAGACAAAATTGAAGAAAAGCTGAATCGAAATTTACAGGATTCTATCCATTTGTTGAATCTTGGTTATTGTCGCCTTGGCAGAAACCTTCAATTGGTATTATTAAAAGATCTCTTGAAAACAAAATCACCCGGAATGATTATCATGGAGGTTAGGGCCCGGGAAAACAGGTACAGCCATCCGGTTTTCCCTCACCTGGCTGAAACCAATGAGGTACTGAAACCTGTCGTTTTTTACAACCGGGATATTTTTTCTGACTTTTACCTGGCATTAATAAGCAGGCTGGAATATATAAGATCACTTTTTTTTGGAAGTATTGATAATACTCAGCAGCCGGATCTGGATACCTTTGGATATGGGGCATCGTCGGATACCGCTAATTTCCAACTATTGAATGATTCCAAAATCAATAAGATGAATAAGTATAAAAACATCTCAAACACTGATAATTTCCATAACCGCTATCCTCACAAATACCTGGAAAGGATTCATCACATTGCAGAAGGCAGGAATATCAAAATGGTTTTTCTATTTGTTCCATCCTATGGATTGCCTATAACTCAGCCCATAAACATTGAATTGTACCAGGAAATGGGTGAAGTTTGGATACCTCCACATGAAATATTTTCCAATCCCAATAACTGGATGGACACGGAGCACCTGAATGACAACGGGGCTAAGGAGATGTCGTATTTTATTGCTGAAAGACTCCGTGATACATTTTTGAACCGCGAGTTACCAGACAATTCAAATTAAAGAATTAATTTTGACCCGCATATGGCCGAAAATCTAAAATACAACCAAAGGGGTGTTTCCGCCTCCAAAGAAGATGTGCATAAAGCCATAAGTAAAATAGACAAAGGCCTCTATCCAAATGCATTTTGTAAAATCATCCCCGACATTCTGGGAAACGATCCAAATTATTGCAACATCATGCACGCTGATGGGGCAGGCACCAAATCATCACTGGCTTATGTTTATTGGAGAGAAACCGGAGACTTGTCGGTTTGGAAAGGGATTGCACAGGATGCCGTTGTGATGAACCTGGACGATTTGATTTGTGTCGGTGCCGTCGATAATATCGTCCTTTCTTCTACTATCGGGAGGAATAAAAATAAGGTTCCGGGTGAGGTGATATCGGCCATCATCAATGGAACGGAAGCGTTTTTACAACAAATGCGCGATCTGGGTATCGGCATTCATTCCGCAGGCGGTGAAACTGCCGATGTTGGTGACCTGGTTCGAACTATAATCGTTGATTCAACGGTTACTGCCAGGATGAAACGAAACAGGGTAATCGAAAACCATATACAGGACGGTGATGTGATTATCGGGTTGGCATCATTTGGCAAAGCAACCTACGAAAATGAATTTAACGGCGGCATGGGATCCAACGGGTTGACATCTGCCAGGCACGATGTTTTTAGCAAATTTATTGCCTTAAACTATCCTGAAAGTTTCGATCCGTTTATACCGGAGGAACTGGTTTATTCGGGTTCGAAAAAGCTGACAGAACCTTCGGGGGTCGAAGGTTTGGATTACGGCAAACTGGTTCTCTCCCCCACCCGAACATTTGCACCAGTCATTAAAACTATTTTTGAAGAATATTTCGAACAAATCCACGGATTGATCCATTGCAGCGGTGGTGCACAAACCAAGGTTTTGAATTTTGCAGATAAACTGGAAATCGTCAAGGATAACATGTTCCCTATTCCCCCCTTGTTTAGACTGATCCGGGAAGAATCGGGGACACCCTGGCAGGAAATGTACAAAGTGTTTAACATGGGCCACCGCCTCGAAATTTACCTTCCCCAAAAATTCGCTGACAATATCATTCAAATCTCTCGAAGTTTCAATGTAGATGCAAGGATCATTGGGCATTGCAGAAAATCTTCCGTAAAATCGCTGACCATCCGGTCTGAATTTGGAGCGTTTACATATTGAGCCACAATGTTATCGGGCACTTAATCGTTTTAGCTTAAAATAAATACCTTTGCATTAAATAATGGAGCATGAAAATCGTCTTTTTCAGGATACCCAAACCGAAGCAATTCAATTATCCTCCGCGTTATTACGATGAGGAAAAGGAGCGCAGGGAACTACGGAAAAGGGAATTGGGTTTGACCGGCGACGGAAACATGGATTTCCGGTCACAGGTTGGAACCAGTTGGAGAAGGCTGAGACAATCAAACCACTCAAGGCAAAAAAAAGCCAATATGAGCGTTCTGATCTATCTGCTGATTGCAGCCATGCTGATTTACTTTATATTTTTTACCTGATACCATCATATCAATTCCAGAGGGTGATGCTACTGAAATAGTAAAACATTAAGAGAAAAACGACAATTTACTGTTAACCGGAATGCGAAGAATAACTGTTTATTATTTCTTAAATTTTCCCAATAAAAAGCTTGACGGCTACAAATTTATTTTCAACTTTGGTACGGTAATCGATAAAGCAATTGACCAAACTGGATTGAGAAAAAAACCGAGTGAAGTTTATGCCTGATGTGATTCATCTTTTACCGGACTCTGTTGCAAACCAGATCGCTGCCGGGGAGGTTATCCAACGGCCGGCTTCTGCCGTAAAGGAATTACTCGAAAATGCCATTGATGCAGGTGCCGATGAAATCAGCCTGGTGATAAAAGATGCCGGAAAAACACTTATTCAAGTGATCGACAACGGCTGCGGCATGTCGGAAACCGATGCGCGGATGGCCTTTGAACGGCATGCAACATCCAAAATACAGGAAGCAAATGACCTGTTTGCGATCCGAACCCTGGGATTCCGGGGTGAAGCACTGGCATCCATTGCAGCCATCGCACAGGTAGAACTCAAATCGAAACGTACGGAAGACGAATTGGGAACTTGTATCAACATCGCGGCATCACAAGTGAAAAAGCAAGAACCTTGTGCCGGACAAAATGGCACTTCCATTTCCATTAAAAATCTTTTCTTTAATATTCCGGCCCGAAGGAAATTTCTCAAATCCAACACAACCGAACTGAGGCATATCATTGATGAATTTCATAGGGTCACACTCGTTAATCCGGAGATTAAATTTTCATTTTTCAACGAAAACCGGCCTTTGTTTACTTTGGGAAAAGCCAACATGAAGCAACGCATCGTGGCATTGATGGGGCAAGCCTACAACAGCCGGTTGATCCCGGTCAGCCAGGATTCGGATGTGATCAATATTTCAGGTTTTATCGGCAAACCTGAGTTTGCAAGAAAAACGAGGGGTGAACAATTTTTCTTTGTCAACGGAAGGTTTATTAAGCATCCATACCTGAACCACGCAGTCGACAATGCTTACAAAGAGCTGATCACAGGCGATTCATTTCCTTCCTATTTCATCTTTTTTACAATTGACCCAAAGGAAATTGACATCAACATCCACCCGACCAAGACGGAGGTTAATTTCCAGAACAACCAGGTGATCTATGCCATTCTGGGATCGACAATCAAGCAATCACTGGGCAAGTTTAGCATTACTCCATCCATCGATTTTGACAGTGAACCATCCATCGATTTTTCAAAAATTTCTCTAAATAAATCAGCCTCTACGCCCACTATAAAAATCAACCCCGATTACAACCCGTTTGAAACAAAAAACAATCAAAAGGAATTTCCAAAACAGAAATCGAAAACCACCGATAATTGGGAAAAATTATATCCGGGGATTGACCTCCTTCCAAAAAGTAGTGAACAGGATGAACGAACTCCTGCCGGGAATTCCATTTCATTCATGGGCGTTGAACCGGAAGATAAAAAAACCAGTGAAACCTTATATCAGTTGCATAACCGCTTCATTATAGCTACCGTTAAATCGGGGCTGATGGTTATCAACAAGCAACGGGCCTATGAAAAAATTCTGTACGAGCGGTTTTTAACATCCCTCGAATCCGGGAAAAGCAGCTCGCAGCAATTGCTGTTTCCTTCTACAATCAATTTTTCACAGGGTGATTTGGAAATTTTGCATGAAATTGAGAACGAATTGAAAATGATCGGATTCGATTTTGAAACATTCGGTAAAAACACAATAATAATCAACGGAGCACCTTCCGGAGTGAACAATTCGGAAATCGGTGATGTTCTGGAAAGTATTATTGAAAACACCAAAAGAAACCTGAAAGAGATAAAAATTGACAAAAAAATTAATTTAGCAAAATCCATGGCGGCTAAACTGGCTCCCAGATATGGCAAAACACTTCAGGAGAGTGAGCTTCGGTCGCTAATCGACCGGTTGTTTGCCTGTCGTGCACCCGAATATACACCGGATGGGAAACCCGTTTTGAGGATCATTACCATGGATGAACTGGAACAAAAATTTTAAAAGCATGGATCAATTCAGACCCGGAGGCTTCCGGATATTACCACCTGTTGTTAAGAACCTGATCATAATCAACGGTTTATTTTTTCTTGCAACCATTGCTACCGGATCAAGGTTCGGTTTCGATTTGGTGGATACACTGGGCCTTCATTATTTTGCTGCTGATAAATTCGAACCCTACCAGTTCATCACCTACATGTTCATGCATGGTGGTTTCATGCACATATTTTTCAACATGTTCGCTCTATGGATGTTTGGGAATGCGCTGGAAAATGTTTGGGGTCCGAAACGATTTCTTATTTACTACATAATCACCGGTATCGGTGCTGCGCTAACCCATTATCTTGTATTTTATTTTCAGATATCTCCTGTGCTGTCTGCCATTAATGGGTTCCTGGATGATCCTTCCCATGAAGCACTCAACAAAATCCTGAATTCCGATTACTTTAAAATAGCATCCGTGGAAATCCAGAACCACTACAATGCATTCAGGATTGAATACAATAATATCATTCATAGCAATCCCACCAAGGCGTTGCAACTGAGTATCGACTTTATGTCGCAGTACAAGATTGATTTTCTGAATGCTCCTGTTGTTATCGGTGCATCGGGTGCAGTGTTCGGTATTTTGCTGGCTTTCGGGATGATGTTTCCCAATGCCCTCATTTATGTATATTTTGCCATACCGGTTAAGGCCAAATATTTCGTTATGATATACGGTGCCATCGAATTGTTTTCAGGTATTGCGGATACAGGCAGTAACGTCGCCCACTTTGCGCACCTTGGTGGTATGGTATTTGGGTATTTCATTTTACTCTACTGGAAACGAAGATAAACGGATTATTTGTCAATATGAATAATTACAACAACGGAAATTTTTATACGCCTCGTCAGAACCCACTCGATGGATTGAAAAGTTTTTTCAAGTCCAACAATATGCTTGTAAAACTGATCATCATCAATGTGGCGGTTTGGCTGATCATCCGGTTTATTGATGTCATGTTCGATTTGTTCAATACCCACATCACCGAAGATTTGTTGAGCTGGCTGGCAGTACCTGCCTCAATGGGCAAGTTAATCACCAGACCCTGGACCTTGGTCACCTACATGTTTTTACATTTTGATTTCCTGCATATCCTCTTCAACATGCTCTGGTTATACTGGTTTGGCAGGATATTCCTGGAATACCTGAGTGAACGGCAGCTCCTTTCAATCTATTTATTCGGCGGGCTGGCCGGTGCCTTGTTTTATATTTTATCATTCAATATTTTCCCGAAATTTCAGGATGCGTATTTGATGTCAATGGCACTTGGGGCTTCGGCTTCGGTAGTGGCCATTGTTGTTGCCATTTCCTACTATGTGCCGAATTACAGGATACATCTCCTTTTTTTCGGGCCGGTAAAGATCATTTATATCGCTTTATTTTCAATTGGTTTGGACATATTGATGATAAAATCGTCCAACTCCGGCGGGCACCTGGCACACCTTGGCGGAGCCATGTGGGGATTTTTTTACATCTACATGCTGAAAAAAGGCTCTGACCTCAGTTACTGGGTCAAAGGAATTTCATTCAAACGGTTCAATGCCTATTTTTTCAGACCCAAAAAAACCAAATTCAGGAACGTTTATACAAACAACTCATCCCGACCGAAAACAGATGAAGACTACAACCTCGAAAAGATGAAGAGGCAGGAAAGGATTGACGAAATCCTGGATAAAATTTCTAAATCGGGTTATGAAAGCCTGAGCAAGGAAGAAAAAGAATTACTTTTTAAAACGAGTAATAAAAAAAGCAACTAAAACCCGATAAACTGTGAGCAGCGACAAGCCCAAACGCAAATTCCGGTTGTTGACGACGGTTATCTTTTTCCTTAACCTGCCCGTCTTGATGTTGCTCATCGGATCATACCTTGCTTTTTACATCGATCCTGTATCGTCCACATTATTTGCACTTGCCGGCCTGGCTTACCCTTTTATACTTTTGCTCAACATTTTATTTCTAATCTTTTGGATTTTTACAAAAATCAAATATGCCATTTTACTGCTTGTTTTTATCTTGCTTGGTTGGAACCATATGGGGCGCGTTATTCAATTCAAGGGTTCTGAAATAAAGGAAGAACAGGAATCCTTTAAAATTCTTTCGTACAACGTCCAGAATTTTGTAAAGGAAAACGTATCAACCACCAGGTATGTCACTGACCAGAAGATTCGGAATGACATTACTAATTTTATTAAAAACCAGGAAGCGGACATTATCTGCATACAGGAATTCCTTTACGACGGTAAGGATTATGACAGATTTGGCAAAATTTTCGGGAAGGTGTTCAACTGCCCCAGTTATTTTATGAAAAATTACTACGATGCCATCCGGGGAAAACTGGAATCGATTGCGACATTTTCCAGGTTCCCGATGCTGGAAAACGGTTCATTGGTTAATGATGAAAAGACTTTTGGCATCTACAGCGATCTGCTCATCGGAAATGACACCATTAGGCTTTACAATTTGCACCTGGCGTCGATCCATTTCAAAAAAGAAGATTACGATTTCATCAACGACATCACTGAAAACCAATCACAACAGGAATTTAAAAAGAACACCCTGAATATCATCAGCAAGTTGCGAACCGCATTCGTAAAAAGGAGCCGGCAGGTTTCAATCCTCGAAAGCCATATAGCCGGTTGCCCATACCCTATGATCGTTTGCGGTGATTTCAACGACACCCCCCTCTCCTATGCATACCATAAAACATCCAGGGGGCTGAAAGATTCGTTTGTCGAAAGCGGATCGGGGTTTGGAACCACCTTCAACGAAGAGACATTCCCGGCCATCCGCATCGATTATATTTTTCATTCTCCAGTTTTCACTTCCGGTGATTTCAACCGCTATAAAATACCTTATTCCGACCACTATCCCATTTCATGCAAATTAAGCAAGCAGGAATTTGCAGAATAAATGATCATTCAAAAGTCATTTAAGAAATCTTCCTTAACTTAGCTACCTTTATTGAACCTTTTTAGGATTTTGACATGAAACGTTTATTGATTTATATTTTCATTTTTCTATTCATTTCAGTTCCAATCATAACTATAAGCCAAAATGTATTGGATTCGCTTTTCCGGGAAAGAAATGAAAAATTTAATGATTACCTGATTTTTCGCAATACAATGGGCCAGCGAACCTGGGAGAACCTGGTGAACCTGAATTCAAAAGCTCACGAGGTATTAAAGTTGGACAAAGAAATTATCACGATACTGAAAAAAGAAATTGGTGAATTACAAATTCTGAAATCCGAATATGAACAACTCCAACTGCAAATCCTGGCGTTAAAAAAAGAGGCTGAAATCCAACGCACGATCACAGAGGACAAAAAGTACATGATCAATATCCTGTTGATAGTAATTGCAGGATTGGGCATTTTGCTGTTGATTATGCTTGTGCTCTTCATCGACCGGCAAACACGTTACCGCACTGCCAGGTTGGAACTGGAAAGGCTTTGGCATATGGGGGTTCATCCCGAAAATGATCATGAAAGCGAGGACATGATAAAATACAAGCTTTTAAATGAAAATTTAGAAAAGGAAATCGAAAAACTTAAAAACCAGAACCAGGAAATCAAAAAGCACCTGCTCGATACGGAAGAAAAATTGCATAGAGAGACGGAATCCAAAAATAAAATTGAGTCTGAAATCCGGTCGATGATTGAGGATATTAAAAGAGCTGGGCAAAAATAAAATCTTACGCTTAACCTTATTAATTCATAAAATTTATGAATTTTTCAGGTTAAAATCAAGCCTTTTATAAACATCAATTGTTGGCACCTGTTTACATTTCATGGAACAAACTCCAGATTACCTGATCTTATTCGACGACCGGTGCAACCTGTGCTCCTGGCTTGTCCGCTACATCCTGAAAAGGGATAAAAAGGATATTTTCCGGTTCGGTTCGTTGTTTTCCGCTAAGGGAAAACAGATAAAAAAGCCACTGCCGTGGGAGCAGCAAAAAAACACAATTATATATTTCGAAAACAATGAAGTTTTTACCCAATCGGATGCAGCCATCAGAATCCTGGTCAGGTTGGGTGGAATTTACTCATTATTCAAGGCTTTTGTTCTGATCCCCAAACCGGTTCGAGATTCCATTTATAAAATCATCGCCAAATATCGATACCGGATTTTCGGTCGAAGGGAAAAGCCCATGGAACCGCCGTTACATCATAAATGGAAATTTATTGATTGATTATGAAGATAACCCTAAAAATACAGAATTATAGTAGTAAATCAATATTGATAATCCAATGAGGGCTGGAAAATTATGAAACTTGATAAACCAAAAATTGACTGGTAAATGGTTCACAGGATTTATTTAAAATTACCCTTTGCTTTCCCGGGTTTATGTGTTTTATCAGAATGATAAATTACATCAAACCTTCAAATGCAAGTGTATTGTTTTACAACCGGTCAGCCATGGTTTCTTCCACTTCAGCCACCGTTTTGGGGATTGGCCTGCCAAGCACTTTGTAACCGGTATCTGTCACCAGGATATCGTCTTCAATACGGATACCGCCGAAATCCCTGTAAGCTTCCACCTTATCGTAGTTTATAAAATTGGTGAATTTCTTTTCGCCTTTCCATTTGTCAATGAGTGCCGGAATAAAATAAATTCCAGGTTCTATGGTAAATACAAATCCAGGCTGGTGTTTTTTGCCCAGCCTTAAAAATGCAGTCCCAAACTGGGTACTCCTTTTGATCTCATCATCATATCCCACATAGTTTTCGCCAAGGCCTTCCAGGTCGTGCACATCCAGCCCCATCATGTGGCCAAGTCCGTGCGGGAAGAACATGGCATGGGCACCTTCATTCACGGCATCTGCGGTATTGCCCTTCATCAAACCCAGGTTTTTCAAGCCATCGGTAATAATGGTGGCAGCCATCAAATGGAGTTTTTGGTTTGAAATTCCCGGCTGTGTTGCTTCAATGGTCTTCATATTGGCTTCCAGAACGATTTCATAAATATCTTTTTGTTTTTGGTTGAATTTTCCACCAACCGGAACAGTACGGGTGATATCACTGGCGTAATGCATGGTGGTTTCTGCACCTGCATCGGTCACCATCATCCGCCCTTCTTTCAACACATTGCCATGGTGATGATTATGAAGCGTTTCGCCATGGATACTTAAAATAATTGGAAAAGAAACCGGTCCGCCTTTAGCCAGGGATATTCCTTCAATGGCTCCGGCAATTTCCCGCTCAATCCTGCCCGGATAGGACATGCGCATGGAGGTGGTGTGCATTTCCCACGCAATATCGACTGCTTTCTCAATTTCAGCAATTTCATGCCGATCCTTTACCGACCTCAGTTTGATGACCCCTTTTATCAAAGCTTCGGAGGCCTGGTTCCGGATTTCACTGATTGGAATCCCCAACAGGTTTTCTAATGAAATAAAGGATTCACCACGGTAGGGAGGCAGAAAATGGATTTTCCTCCCCCTGGCCTTTGCTTCATTGATCAATTTGGGCAATGATTTTAACGGTTCGGTAAAATGAATGCCGGCTTTGGCAGCACGTTCACTCATCAGAGGTTGCGGCCCCATCCAGATGATATCGTCAAGGTCCACGTTATCACCGAAAATATAATCTTTGTCGTTATCGACATCCATAACACCAGCGAGGTCGGGTGAATCAAGTCCGAAAAAATAAAGAAAACTGCTGTCCTGCCTGAAATGATAAGTATTGGCAGGATAATTATAGGAAGCCTCGGGGTTGCCCAAAATTAAAATCAAACCACTTCCAACATCTTTTTTCAGGCGGTTTCTTCTGTCGGTATAAATTTTTGAGTCGAACATAAATTAGCGTTTTATTAATAAAAAAAATGATTGATCAAATAATTGCGAAGCTAAGGTATTAATAATCTTGATTTCGTGAGGTAAATTTATTAAATTTGGGCTGCCATAAAAAGTTGATCAACAAATAGGAATTTATTTTATTATTTTAGCACAACAAGTGAATCACAACGATGATATTTATAAAAATCTAGTTTATGAAAATTCGTCATCCGTCAGTAGCTGGCCGGTTTTATCCTGGCACTAAAAATGAGATTGATCTTCAACTCACACAGATATTACTTAAAGAGAAGCCATTTATCAACCTTGAATTGGCCGATAAAAAGATTATTGGTGCGGTCGTTCCTCATGCAGGGTACATGTTTTCGGCCTACCAGGCCATTCACTTTTTTGAAATTTTAAAAAATTCCTTTCAAAGGTTTGATACATTTGTGATCGTCAACCCCAATCATACCGGTTATGGTTCCGGAATTGACCTGGATGAAAATGATTATTGGGAAACGCCTTATGGAAAGGTTGAAATTGACAGGGAACTATATGATCAGCTTGACTTTCCCGAATCGGCTGACGCCCATGCATATGAACATTCAGGCGAGGTAATGGTTCCCTTATTGCAATTCAGCCTGGAATATCCCTTCCGAATTGCACCCATTACCCTTTCAAAGCAGAATCCAAAAAATGCGCGTTTACTGGCAGAAGCTATTAAAAAAGCGAAACAAAAATTAGTTAAAAATATTTGCATAATCGCATCATCCGATTTTTCCCATTATGTTGATCCTAATGAAGGTAAACAAATAGACAGTTACGTCATCGACCGTATTTTACAATTCGATACTGAGGGAGTTTTTCGTGAAGTTCAGGATAAAAAAATTTCCGTTTGCGGTTACGGGCCCATCATGACGTTGATAGAATATGCCAAACGATTTTCCGGTAATCCACAAGTAAAAGTACTAAAGATAGGTCATTCGGGAGAGGTCATCCCATCGGATGAGGTGGTGGATTATGTAAGTATTTTGTTTTATGAGGATTAAATTTTAAATTGAAGAGTTTTGGTGGTCATGTGGCGAATATAGTTGCCGTTGCAGGGTTGATATGTCAATGCTGATAAAAAAACGGTATTTTAATAAAAGTGAAAACAAATACGAGAACCTGCATGAAAAGCCAAATGATAAATTCCCGATACCAAATCTCAAAGAATTAAATGCGATCAGGACAAAATGATCCGTGACCGAAAAGGGAAAATAAAATTGCTGGTCATAGTTGTACTCTAACTCATGGCCGGGTTCCTCATTAAGTACTGGACTTTTTTTTAAAAAATGATACAGATTTCTCTTTTTCACCTGATCAGAAAAATATTTTGATATTTTTGGCATCCAATGTTTTCAATCAAATCATTCGATATGAAAAGAAATTTATTGTTCCTATTGTCCCTGATTTTTATAGTTTCTTGTGCTGGCCCTCAAAAACCGCCGATTCAAAATAGGTTTGAAAAGGCACAGGAAATAAGAAATGAAACCAAACGTTGCTGGGAAGCTTATAAAACCTATGCCTGGGGAAGCGATGTCCTGTTACCCATAAGCAAAAGCTCTGAAAACTGGTACAAACACCCGCTGTATATTTCTCCCATTGATGCCTACAGCACACTTAGGGTTATGGGATTGAACAACGAAGCCGCACAAATTGAAACTTACGTTACAGATAGCCTGGATTTTGACAAGGATATTTTCGTTAAGGTCTTCGAGGTCAATATCCGTGTTTTGGGTGGATTGCTTTCGATGTACCAGTACTCAGGAAATGAGAGAATTCTTGACAAAGCCGAAGATTTCGGAAGAAGGATGTTGCCTGCTTTTGAATCGGGAACCGGAATCCCGCATTACTGGGTGAATCTCAAAACCGGTGACACCAGAGGAGATACCATAAATGTGGCAGAAGCCGGAACCTACTTACTTGAGATGGGAATCCTGAGTTATTTTACCGGCAATCCCATTTATTATCAAAAGGCAAAACGAGCCACAAAGGCAGTTTATGAGCGTCGCTCCGATTTGGGATTGATCGGCGAACGAATCGACATCAACACCGGCGAATGGACCAACACCAACAGCCATATTTGTGCCGGGATCGATTCGTATTATGAATACCTTTTCAAAGCCTGGTTACTTTTTGGAGACCCCGAACTTAAGGAAATCTGGGATACAAGCATTGTCGCCGTTCAAAAGTATCTCCCTGAATTTAACGATTCATTGCTTTGGTATGGAAGGGTGAACATGAATACCGGTGAAAAGACCAGCAGCGTAGTCACTTTATATGATGCATTTTTCCCTGCTTTGCTGGCTCTGTCTGGAGACCTCGATAATGCCGAGGAACTGCAGAAAACCTGGGACTGGCTCTGGAATAAATACGGACTGGAACCCATGGCCTATAACTTTGAGACAAACCTGCCAACTTATCCGGTTTATGACCTGAACCCTGAAATTATTGAGTCGGCTTTTTATTTATACCATTTTACAGGTAATAAAAAATACG
This sequence comes from Bacteroidales bacterium, assembly GCA_016933115.1. GTDB lineage: Bacteria > Bacteroidota > Bacteroidia > Bacteroidales > JAADJA01 > JAADJA01. The sequence continues at coordinate 25,399 of JAFGBL010000210.1, forward strand.
AAAAAATGGGAGAACAATACTGGGATGATATCAATAAGTACTGCCGTACCGATATTGCCTACACTGCCATTGAAAATGTTGAAACCATGGAAAAGCGCGATTATATGGCAACTTATTTTTTTGCCGAAACATTAAAATACTTTTACCTGCTTTTCGGAGATCAGGGCCAATTCAATTTCGATGATTATATTTTCACCACCGAGGCCCACACATTTAAAAGGGATCAGTTTGACAAAGACTTGGTGAAAGAAAGGTTAGGGTTATAATAAATAAGAAACCAAATAAAAAGGAAAAGGAAAAGAAAAAGAAACAAGAACCAAAAACAATTAACTAATAACTGCTAACTATTAACTTCAAACTTCAATCTTCGAACTTCGAACTTCGAATTAAACGACGTTCACCTCCAGTTCCAGTGCCACCCCGAACTTCTCAAATACCGATTTTTGAATTTTTTCCGACAGGTTTAAAATCTCCATTCCGCTGGCATTGCTATGATTCACCAGTACCAACGCCTGTCTGTCATGAACTCCGGCATTTCCTTCGCGGTAGCCCTTCCAACCGCAACAGTCGATCAGCCATCCGGCGGCAAGTTTATAAGTGTTATCGGATTGGGCAAAGGAAACCAGGTCGGGATATTGTTTCTTCAAAATATCATGCTGTACTGCAGAAATACTGGGATTTTTAAAAAAGCTCCCAGCATTTCCAATTTCTGCCGGATCAGGCAATTTGCTTTTCCTGATCCGGATCACAGCTTCCCTGATAGAGTTTATACTCAACTCTTTTACCTCCATTCGATTCAGTTCGTCTCTCACCGTACCATAACCCGTTTTGAACACCGGGACTTTATCCAACCGGTAAGTAACGGAAAGAATCACACCTTTATCCTTTAATTCGCCTTTAAAAATGCTGTAACGGTATCCGAAAGCACATTCCTTTTCATTAAAGGCCCGGACTTTTTCGGATTCGAAATTGTAAAATTCAAGTTCTTCAAAGTGATCCCGCATTTCTACTCCATAAGCTCCTATATTCTGGATTGGACTGGCTCCGACATTGCCGGGGATCAAAGATAAATTCTCAATCCCTGCAAAACCATTATGAGCGCAATACTGAACAAAACTATCCCAATTTTCACCTGCCGCCACTTTGATAAAAACATGTTCAGGGTTTTCCTTCAGAACCTCAACTCCCATCAAATTAATTTTAATTACTAATCCATTGAAATTTCCGGCAAAGAGCAGATTGCTCCCTCCCCCGATCACCAGCAGGGGAATATTATTTTGAAGGGCAAATTTTCTTGCAATTTTTAAGTCTTCGATCGAAGCAACCGAACAGAAGTATTTAGCATCTACATTGATACCAAAGGTATTGAGGGATTTAAGATTGAAATTTTCCTTGATTTCCATTGATCCAAAGATAATTCAAATCACATTAAAAACGATCGTTATTATTAATTTCGCAGTCTAAACAGGAGGATTTTGAAAAAAGTAATCGTATCGGTAATAAATGATCTGGTCACCGATCAGCGGGTTGATAAAGTTTGTAATACACTCGTTCGTCTAGGTTTTGAAGTGTTGTTGATCGGAAGGAAGAAAAAGGACAGTCCGGATTTGAATGAACGGCCTTACCATATGCACCGGATGGGACTGATATTCAGCAAGGGACCAATTTTTTATGCAGAATATAATATCCGGTTGTTTATTTATTTATTTCGTCATAAATCCGACCTTCTGGTTTCCAATGACCTGGACACGCTTTTACCCAATTTCCTGATCCACAGATTTAGAAAAACACCGATCGTTTACGACAGCCATGAACTTTTTACCGAAACGCCTGAAGTGATCCACAGGAAATTCGTAAAAGGAGTGTGGGAAGGAATTGAAAGAAGGATATTGCCAAAACTTGAGCATGTTTTTACTGTCAGCCGGTCAATAGCTGATGTTTTTAATGAAAAATATCACATCGCAGCAAAAGTGGTGAGGAATGTGCCGCCCAAACGCAAATTTATAAAGACGAAATCACGGTCTGATTTGAATTTGCCTGAAGATAGAAAGATACTTGTTTTACAGGGTTCGGGGATCAATATCCAGCGCGGAGCCGAAGAACTGATCGGGGCCATGAAATTTTTATCCGGCTATTTGCTGTTGATCATCGGGGGTGGGGATGTCATTTCGGAATTAAAGATAAAAGTCACAACCTTAAACCTGGAAGATAAAATCCGGTTCATCCCCAAACAATCCATTGAGGAGTTATATCAATACACCATGAACGCAGATTTGGGACTCACACTTGACAAAGACACCAATTTAAATTACCTCTACAGTTTGCCCAATAAGCTGTTTGACTACATCCATGCAGGTATTCCAGTGCTTGCCTCCAGGTTGGTGGAGGTGACAAAGATCGTTGAGAATTATCAAATCGGTGATACGATCGAAAGTCATGATCCGAATCACATAGCTGCTAAAATCCAGGAAATGATGTCGGATCCGAGAAAAATAATAGAATGGAGAGAAAACTGTAAGTTTGCATCCGAACAACTTTGCTGGGAAAACGAAGAGAAAATCATTCAGGAGGTTTATCAATTGTATGCCTGACAAACATTTGCATATTGTGGCGTTCGATATTCCCTATCCGCCCAACTACGGCGGGGTGATCGATGTGTTCTACAAACTGAAGGCACTCCACAAAAAAGGCATTAAAATCATCCTGCATTGTTATGAATATCCGGGAAGAGACAGAAGCGACAAATTAAATGAATTTTGTGAAGAAGTTTACTATTATCCACGCATCCTCGGAATCCGATCTGCACTTTCATTCAAACCCTATATCGTTGCCAGCCGCCGGTCGGAAACATTGATTAAAAACCTGACCAACGATAATTATCCGATCCTGTTTGAAGGGCTTCACAGTTGCTATTACCTAGATGACAAACGGTTAAAGGGTCGGTTTTTGGTTTACCGCGAAAGCAACATCGAACACCGGTACTATTTCAGCCTGGCCAGGGTTGACAAAAACCTTTTCAAGAAAATTTATTTTATGATAGCCAGCATCAAGTTGCGGATTTACCAGAGAGTACTCAAACATGCTTCCCTGATGCTTGCGGTTTCAGAAAAAGATACTAATTACCTGCAGGGTCACTTTCCGGGTGGAAATGTAGTTTACCTGCCCAGCTTTCATGCCAATGATTCGATCAACTCAATGACTGGAATGGGAGATTATGCCCTTTATAACGGAAATATCGAGGTTCCTGAAAATGCACATGCTGTAAAATACCTGATTGAACAGGTATTTGCTGGTTCGAAACTTCCACTTGTTATTGCAGGCATGAACCCTCCAAAGCATATTTTAAAAATAGCTGAACACCATTCCAACGTTTCTGTCATTGCCAATCCCAGCGATGAAAAGATGTTCGACCTGATCAAACATGCACATGTCAATATCCTTGTTACATTCCAGGCAACCGGATTGAAGCTGAAACTGCTGAACACCCTTTACCGGGGCCGTTTCTGCCTGGTCAACGACAAGATGCTCAATGGTACCGGCCTGGATGAGTTGTGTGAAATTGCCAATGACCCTTCAGAACAGAAAAAAATCCTGAATATGCTGTTTGAAAAGGAATATAAAACTGAAAATATTAACAAAAGGAAAGAGGTGCTCAATATCCGGTATTCAAACGATCACAATGCAAATAAGCTGATTGGCCTTGTATTTGGTACTTGACTTTATCTGGAACTATTAAAATTGCACACTCCCATTTACCGGTATGACGCTGCCATTTTCGCATTTTAAAGTCCTGGAAGGAAATTCTTCAAAAAGGGAATAATTGTGTGTGGCCATCAATACCGAACGGCCTGTTTTACTGATATCAAACAATAATTTCATGATCCCTTTGGATGTCTCCGGATCCAGGTTTCCGGTAGGCTCATCGGCAAGGATGATATCCGGATCATTCAGCAAGGCCCTGGCAATTGCAACCCTTTGCTGCTCTCCCCCTGAAAGCTGGTGTGGCATTTTAAATCCCTTGGTTGCCAGTCCAACCTTGTCAAGCACTTCATTGATGCGGGCCTCGGTCTGTCGCTTGTCCTTCCAACCTGTTGCTCTTAAAACGAACAATAAATTATCCGTCACCGAACGGTCAATCAACAACTGGAAATCCTGGAAAATGATGCCCAGCTTTCTTCTTAAATATGGAATTTCTTTGTTTTTGATAAGCCTAAGATCAAAACCCGCAACTTTGGCAACACCTCCCTTCATGGGAAGGTCGGCATAAATAGTCTGTAGCAGGCTGCTCTTACCGCTTCCTGTTTTCCCAATAAGGTAAACGAATTCCCCTTTGTTGATGGTAATATAAACTCCTGAAAGAACCAATATTTCCCGTTGAAAAACCGATACATTCTCGAGTTCGATAATGGAATCAAGCGACATAACTTTATGTTTGCAAGTCCAAAATTACGTAAATTTGGAAAGTAATTGATCATGGAAGCCTTTAAAGTCTTAAATCATTTTTTAAAACCAACTGAAATGAAATATATACTTGCCAATATTATCGCCATTTCCATCATTTTAATTTTGAAAACCGGAGGACTAACACAGGATACACTGCCAGATACCCCGCAACCAAATCAACCGAATTCAGTAACAGTCAATCCGATGCTTTCCTATTTCATAAATTACAAAACACCCGTATTTTCATTTATATTAAACGACAGCCTTGTATTTGCAAGTAAATTTACGATCAAAGACACCATTTTCGAAATTTTCACGTCAGGCAGTGATACGCTGGTCTGTATGATGGTAAAAGATACCCTGCAAAAGGAGGCTTTACGATATTATATCGATTTTACCAATATTTCCTCCGATACCATGATCCTCGAAAATGTGGTTCCATTCGGACAGACCGAGGAAAATATTTATATCGCAGGATCAGGACCCTGGGCCCTGGCTCGAACCTATTTGTTCCGGCCCGGCAAAGAACCCATTGGTGTAATATTACCCGATAATGCATGGGAAATGGGGTATGGGGCTTTGCAATCAAAAGGGAGCAGCAATATTTGTGCGATCACCCGGCGAACAGATGTGGTTAATGCAAAAAAAGAAAGATATATAACGGCCATTTACCCGGGAGGTTCGGTAAACTATAATTACTATATCGAAAGCTACACCGGCGAATGGCAGAACGGGCTCAAAAAGATGTTCCGTGAAAAATATCTTTTCGATCTGGAAAAATTTGACAATAAGCTTTATCAGCGCAAGGACTTGCAATGGATCAAGGATCAGTACCTGATCGTTCTTCAGTTTGCCTGGAACCATGAGTTTTATGATATTTATAATGATGGATACCATATTCAAAACTTCCTTCAAAAGGATTCCGGACTTATCGGCAAATACGATATTTTCGGCATCTGGCCTACCTGGCCTACCCTGGGGGTAGACGAACGAAATCAATGGGACCTTTACCGCGACCTGCCCGGCGGCCTGGATAAATTGAAAGAAATTTCGGGATTTTGCCAGGGAAATGATATGCGATTTTTTATTGCTTATAATCCCTGGGATCAAAGCACCCGACAAGAGGACCCGTATGAAGGGATGGCGGACCTCATCGAAGCGACCGGTGCCGATGGTGTGGTGCTGGACACCCGCGGAAGTTCGAGCATCGAGTTGCAGCAGGCGGCGGATAGCGTAAAACCTGGAGTGATCATGTACTCAGAAGGGATGGCCATTACCAAAGACATGCCGGGGATCATCTCAGGACGGGTGCATGATGCAATATACATGCCGCCACCACTCAACCTGAACAGGCTCATCCAGCCCGATTTCAGTATATTCCGGGTTTGCCAGCTCAGCCAGGGGCGGATTCATCGCGAAGTGGCCATTTCACTGTTCAACGGATATGGAATCGAGATCAATACCTTTGCTCCCGGAAGGCCTGAATGGATTCCGGAGGAGATGGCCTATCTCGGTAAAGCGCTGAAAATATTGCGCGAACATTCATCGGTTCTTAAAAGCAACGCCTGGACTCCCCTAATCCCAACCAGGGAGGATAATATTTGGGTGAACCGGTTCCCGGGAAAGGATAAAACGGTGTATACGGTTTACAGCCTGATCCCGGAAGGATTTAACGGCCTCTTGTTCAGCGTTGAGCCTGACAATAAGATGCACTATGTAAGTGTCTGGCATCACGAGGAGATCAAACCTGTTGAAATGGATAAGAAGTTTTATGTGACGGTTCAGACCGATGCATTTAATAGATCATATCTGAATTCGCGAAGTGAAGGAAGTGTGGATTGCATTGTAGCATATCAAAATTTGATTGAAACCGACCTATCGAATACCCAACTGTCATTCGAAGCAAAATCTGGGGAAGAGATAAGACTGTGGAAAGGTGATCCATCCTATGGCAATTCTTTCAAAACTTACAAACCAGGAAAACACATTGTCAATCTGTTCGACACTTTTGGGCAATATGAGGGAAAAATCGTCATTCAACTGATGAAGGGCAATGAAGTTATGGACGAACGGGTTTTGCATTTGGAACCGGGAATACCCCGACTGATAAGTAAAATTGAAAAAACCGCTCCACCCGAAAAGCTTCCTAAAGGAATGGTTGAAATTCCTGCCGGGAAGATAATTTTAAACCTGGAAAGCACCGATAATTTTATTCCTTATCCGACTTATAATCCTGCTGATAGCATTGCATTACCGGCATTTTACATGGACAAATATCCGGTTACCAATAATCAGTTCTACGAATTTATTGAATCTACAGGTTATAAACCATCGGATGCTGCCAATTTTCTGAAACAATGGAAGGAAGGCAAATACCAGCGGGGAACCGAGAATAACCCGGTTGTATACGTGAGCCTGGAAGACGCACAGTCCTATTGTGCCTGGGCCGGCAAGCGCCTGCCCACCGAGACCGAATGGCAACATGCAGCCCAGGGAGCGGATGGAAGGCTTTATCCATGGGGCAATGAGATGGATTCTACCAAATGCAATTACAACAAAGGCCAATTGACTTCCGTGATCGATTACCCGGAAGGCTCCAGTCCTTTCGGGGTGTACGATCTGGTGGGAAATGTGTGGCAACTGACCAACGACGTGTATGATAACGGAAGCTATTATTTCATCATCATGCGCGGCGGGAGTTATTACAATCCAACTTCGAGCTGGTGGTATGTGAAAGGTGGGCCGCAACCGTTGAATAAAACCCAGATGTTGTTAAGGGTTTCGCCCGGGTTTGAGCGGAATGCAACCGTGGGTTTCCGATGTATGATGGATGGGATTTGAAAGGGGCTTTTTGAAAATTGCCTTCACGTATAAATAATTACAAAATTTATGAGAAATAAAATCAACGTATTTCTGCGAAATCCGCGAAAAAAAAGTTCTCTTACTTGTTGCAAATCATGAAATATTTGACCGATAAATAGCAATCAAATCTGAATTATTCTATAATTTTGTTTTGTAATTCTGTAAAATGGAAAGCTGTTTCATTTGTATTAAGAACTATAACCATTCCGGCCGCAAGCTTTTCGAATGCTGGATTTGTTAGTATTTCGGTTGATCCGACATTTATCCCCCAAATTTTTCTAATTCATTAAATTAGTACTTATGTCTGTTGCAGGCATCATATTTAATATCCAGCGGTTCTCGGTGAATGACGGCCCTGGTATCCGGACGACGGTTTTTTTGAAAGGCTGTCCGCTTTCGTGCTGGTGGTGCCACAATCCGGAGGGCAGGGCACAAGGAATTGTTAAAATAAATGGAAATACTATCGGGCAATCAATTACTCCTGAAAAACTACTAAAAATCCTCTTGAAAGACCGCGTATTTTATGAAGAATCGGGAGGGGGAGTTACTTTTTCCGGGGGAGAGCCACTGGCACAACCTGAATTTTTATCCGAAATCCTTTCACTTTGCAGGCAGGCTGGAATTCATACAACTGTAGATACAACGGGCTATGCGGATCAGGCAATTTTCAAAGATATGCTTCCAATTACCGACCTTTGGTTGTATGATCTGAAATTGATGGACCCGGTTCAGCACCTGAAATATACTGAGGTTTCCAATTATGAAATACTCGCCAACCTTGAATATTTAATGAAAAATCAAGCCCAGGTGATTATCCGGATACCGCTGATCCCTGGCATCACGGCAACCCAGGTCAATATTGAACAATTGATTACCTATCTGGATAAATTTGATCCCAAACCCGAAGTCAACCTGCTCCCATACCATAAAATCGCAATCGGAAAATACCAGAAATTCAACATCACCGACAGGATGATCGGAGTGGAGGAATTATCAAAGGAAGAAACAGATCGGTACGCTGCTCAATTTGAAAATTCGTACTTTATGGTTCAAATTGGCGGTTAAAAAACATTTTTAAAACAACAGATTATCAAAAGCATGAACGAAAGAATCATTCAACTAAGAAAACAAAGCACATCTGCAAAGCCCAGTATATCCCCGGAAAGGGCATTGCTGTTAACCGAATTTTATAAATATCCGGAAGCCCGCCAGGTGAGCATTCCTGTCAAAAGGGCGCTGGCTTTCAAATATATTCTTGAACACAAAATAATCTGCATCAATCCCGGCGAACTGATCGTGGGTGAGCGTGGGCCCGAACCTCAGGCTACTCCCACCTACCCCGAAATTTGTGTCCACTCCCTGGATGATTTAAAAATCCTGAATGATAGAAAAAAAATCCCATTTGCTTCGGATCAAAAAACCAGGAAAGCTTTTGCTGACACTATTATTCCGTTCTGGAGCGGAAACACCATTCGCGATCAAATTTTCCAGGCAGTGCCCGAAGAATGGAAAGAAGCTTATTCTGCCGGTGTTTTTACCGAATTTATGGAGCAAAGACCGCCAGGGCATACCGTCCTTGATGATAAGATTTACAAAAAAGGGATGGCAGGTTTCATCATAGATATCGATCATGAATTGAAAAATCTTGACTTTTTTAATGATCCGCATGCTGCCGGTAAAAAAGAGCAATTGACAGCCATGAAGATCGCGGCAAATGCGATCATCCTTTTTGCAAATCGCCATGCCGATAAACTCACAAAGCTTGCAGAAAAAGAAATCGATGAAAAACGAAAAAGAGAATTGAAGCAAATGGCAGCCAATTGCAGGCATGTCCCGGCCAAAGCGCCTCGCACGTTCTGGGAAGCCCTGCAATATTACTGGTTCGTGCATGTGGGTGTGATCACCGAGGTCAACCCATGGGATTCGTTTAATCCCGGCCGGCTCGACCAGCATTTATTTCCGTTTTATGAAAAGGAAATCAAGTCTGGCAAACTCACCAAAGAGAAAGCCAAAGAGTTGCTGATGTCATTCTGGGTTAAATTCAATAACCACCCGGCACCACCTAAAATCGGCATCACGGCCAAGGAAAGCAATACCTACACCGATTTTGCACTGATCAACCTGGGGGGAGTCAGGGCTGACGGTTCGGATGCCGTGAACGATTTGACCTACCTGATCCTGGATGTGATTGAGGAGATGCGGTTGTTGCAGCCCAGTAGCATGGTTCAGGTAAGCAAAAAAAATCCGGACCAGTACCTCAAACGGTTTCTCCGAATCATCAAAACCGGTTACGGTCAACCTTCGGTTTTTAATACCGATGCAATCATCCAGGAAATGTTGCGGGTAGGGAAATCCATTGAAGACGCACGAAACGGTGGAGCCAGCGGTTGTGTAGAAACCGGCGCGTTCGGGAAGGAAGCTTACATCCTCACAGGTTATTTCAACATACCCAAAGTGCTTGAGATCACCCTTCGCAATGGTACGGATCCCCGAACCGGTAAAGTGATCGGTATCAAAACCGGTGATCCAGAAAAATTCAAAACTTTCGACGAATTGATGAGCGCATTTGAGAAACAACTGAACCATTTCATCAAAATAAAAATAAAAGGGAACAACATCATCGACCTGATCTATGCACAACACATGCCGGTTCCGTTCCTCTCCATCCTCATCAACGATTGCATCAAAAAGGGAAAGGACTACCACGATGGTGGCGCCAGGTATAACACAAGTTACATACAGGGTGTCGGGCTGGGGAGCATCACCGATGAGTTGGCTGCCCTGAAATATCATGTATTCGAACATAAAAACATCGCCATGAAAGGAATGCTGGAAGCGCTGGACAGGAATTTTGAGGATTTTGATGAGTTCAGAAAAAAACTGCTGGACGAAACGCCAAAATACGGGAATGATAATGACTATGCCGATGAAATCACACAACAGGTTTTTGAAATCTATTTTCGGGCCATTGACGGCCGTCCGACTGCCAGGGGTGGAAAACACAGGATCAACCTGCTGCCCACCACCTGCCATGTATATTTCGGAAGCGTGATCGGTGCCATGCCCGACGGCAGGAAGGCCGGACTACCCCTTTCAGAAGGTATTTCTCCGGTTCAGGGGGCAGATCGAAATGGTCCGACAGCAGTGATCAAATCGGCATCCAAAATCGATCACATACGAACTGGTGGAACCCTGCTCAACCAGAAATTTACCCCTTCGTTTATGGAAACGGAAAGCGGAATAATGGGTGTACTGCACCTGATCAGGAGTTATTTCAAGCTCGATGGGCATCACATACAGTTTAACGTAGTTACGGCAGAAACACTCAAAAAAGCGAAAAAACACCCGGAGAATTACCGCGACCTGATCGTCCGCGTTGCTGGGTACAGTGATTATTTCGTCGACCTGACCGAGGAACTGCAGGATGAGATCATCCGGCGAACGGAGCAAAATTAAAGCCCATTCTTTTTGTTATTTTTTTAAGGTACAAGCGGACGCCTGCGCCATTCTTTGGTTTGTTGAATTTTCATTGCTTTTTTTTGTTATGCTGAACGTAGTGAAGCATCTCAATTACCTCTTTAAAGTATTCAAAGTCTGCTGGCCGGAATCTCTGGGATGAAGAATCTTTTCAATTGATTTATTCTGTATCTTACCGATAAATTATTCCATTTTTCCTAACCAACACAGGATTTTCCTAATTTTGAAAGGGTAAAACAATCACCATGAAGATAATTAAACCTTCGATTTTTTTGTTGTTGCTCTTGCTTATTAATATTCATACTTATCCCCAAAATATCCGTATCGGGTTGATTGCAATGAGCGATAACCTTATCAATGACCGGGAAACTCAATCTGCAATGAAATTCCTGGAAAATTCCAAAGAGTTTAAGGTTCAGATTATACCACTTTCCGGATTAAAAACATCCGATATCCCTTCCAACATTGATGTGCTCTGGTTCCACCACAACGACAGCCTGTTCACCATCAATGATGAACAAACTAAAATAGCAATCCTGGATTACCTGGACAACGGCGGTAAATTATTGCTTACGCTGGAAGCTTTCCGATTTATCCAGGAACTCTCAATCGAACCTATCCCTCCCGAAACCCGGAATAAAACCGCCAAAGACGAAGGTTACGGAAAGAAACTGGGGCTGCATGCTTTCAGGAGCCATCCTGTTTTTACTGGTCTGAACGGCGGAGATTACATCTTTAAACCGGAGCATGATACTGCAGTCAGAATTCATGGTTATTTTGATGACGATGTGCCACAAAACGGGGCTGTAGTTGCAATAGATTGGGATTACATATTCCTGCGGGAAAATTCGAAACTCGCCCTGGAATACTGGGTGGGAAATGGAAAAGTACTGGCAGTAGGAGGCTACGCTTGTTTATCGCAGCCGAACAAGAACCGGCAACACCTGGAACTGTTCCTTTCCAATTGCCTGAAATACCTGGATGGGGATGATCAAGGCACACCTGCCTTTAACTGGTCATATTACGATTATTCGGTGAATTCCTTTACCCCGGATGAGACCGATTTCATTGAAAGGATTTCGCAGCGGTGGGAATTGGAGGATATCCAACCTGTCATTCAAAAAGATTCTGCAACCTCCAATTTCTGGGATGTGGCCGGTGAGCGGATGGTGATGATGGGCAAAGAAAAGGGCGGCATCGATGAAATCTGGGCCCATCCCATTATGGCGATCAAAGATTTTATAACCGGCATCAAGCTGCAGGATAACGATTCTCTCATCTGGCTTGATCAATTGGTTCCCGGCATTGAAGTAAGGCCCGAGGCCTTCGTCAGGGAATACCGGATCGATGGGAACCGGCTGCAGGAGGTCATTTTCACATCGGTCGACAAACCGGCCGGTGTGGTCAGCTACAGGTATGCAGGTAACAAGCCGGTGCAGCTTTTTATAAAGTTTAGCAGCATTCTGCGGCTGATGTGGCCATATTCCGAAAAGGTGTTCAAACAACTTAATTATGCATATGATGTGGCGCTGAACAGCATGATCTTCACTGATGAATCGAAGGACTTTACTGTTTTGGTCGGTTCGGACAGGGAAGCCGCTTACACCTCAGTCGGACAATTCAGTGATTTTAATATTGGCTGGGGAAAATCCACAGAAGGTGAATCTTACCCGGTTATCCGGGAAATAGCGACTGAACGGTTCATGGTTTCGAGCCTTTACCAGTTTTCATTGGATCCGGGCGATTCCTTTAACCTGGTGATCGCTGCAGGAAATGAGGGGCTTAATGGGATTACCGACACTTACAAGCAATTCGTTTCAGAACCTGAAAATGAATATCACAACACACATCGTTACAATCAGCAATTGTTTTCCGGGGTTACACAGATCATTTCGCCCGATCCCACCTTCAACGAAGGCTATCAGTGGGCGCTGGTCGCAACCGACCGCTTTTTCGTGCATACACCGGGTTTGGGTAAATCACTGGTGGCAGGTTATTCCACCACCAACACCGGGTGGGATGGCGGCCACGAGATTGACGGCAGGCCTGGTTACGCCTGGTATTTCGGACGTGACGGACAATGGAGCGGACTGGCATTACTTGATTATGGAGATTTTGAGAAAGTAAAGGAAATCCTTAAAATGTACCAGTATTTTCAGGATCTGAACGGTAAAATATACCACGAAGTCAGCACCTCGGGAGTGGTGCATTACGATGCGGCGGATGCTACGCCGCTTTACATTATCCTTGCCGGAAGATACCTGAAACATTCCGGAGATTTGGAATTCATCAGGCAAAGCTGGCCGAATATCAGCAGGGCTATCGATTTTTGTTTTTCAACCGATACCGATGGCGACCATCTCATCGAAAATACAAATGTTGGCCATGGATGGGTTGAAGGCGGCAGCCTGTTCGGATCGCATTCCTCGCTTTACCTGAGTTCATGCTGGGCCGAAGCCCTGAAGGAGGCTGGGTTCATGGCCGGATTACTGGAAAGATCAGAAGAGAAATCTTATTATCTATCCGAATCAAAAACCGTCCAACAAATCATCAATAATGATTTCTGGAACCCAGACAACCAATATTTTTTTCAGGGAAAATTCATCGATGGAACTTATCACAGGGAAAGGTCCATTATGCCGGCTATCCCCATCTATTTCGGGCAGGCTGACACCTCCAAAACATCATTTATTTTGCCTGTGCTTGCTGAAAACAATTTCACTTCCGACTGGGGATGCCGGATCGTGAGCCGTGAAAGCCCGTCCTTCAATCCCAACGGTTACCATACCGGAAGCGTTTGGCCACTGTTCACCGGATGGATATCACTGGCCGAATATGCCGGTCATCGGCCTGTACAGGGATTCAGCCATTTGATGAACAACCTGCAGGTGTATCGGTACTGGGGTTTGGGTTTTGTGGAAGAGGTACTCAACGGTGAATCTTATAAACCTTCGGGTGTTTGCCGCCATCAGTGCTGGTCTGAAACCATGGTGCTTCAGCCGGCCATCGAAGGGTTGCTTGGATTTGAACCCGATGCTTCGGATCACAGTTTCAAACTCGCCCCTGCCCTGCCGCTGAGCTGGGATTCGATAAAAGTTAATAATCTACACATTGGCGAACATACGGTTCATTTCTTTATGAAACGGGAAGGAAATTCTATCCGTTACGAATTCGAACATACCGGCCCTTCAGTGATCCGGATGGATTTTTCAACGGTTTTGCCTGAAGGAACTGAGATAAGGGAAATAAAAGTTTCAGGTGATTTTGAAACCAAACGGCTGGATAATGATTTACCTGTGATAGTTTACCTGGATCAAAACGTGAAAATAGAATTGGAGATCGAAAGCTGTATGGGTGTTTTGCCTCATATTTCCCATCCCGGGCCCGGTAACAAATCCAAAGAGGTCAGAATAGTGAATGAATTTTATTCGCCTGACACCTATGAAATACAACTGGAAGGGCTGTCTGGGTCAACTGCTGAAATAAAAGTTTATGCACTGAACCGGAAAATCGGGAACATAATAAACGGGAAAATGAACGGGAAGGAAGGCAATATTTATACTTTCGAAGTCGGGTTTGATCGGGGTGAATCCATTTATCAAACCAAAAAACTGATCATCAACCTTCAGTGAGCAGGAAAGAGACCATTACCGGAGCTATTGCAGTAAGCCTTGCATCCATGATGTGGGGTTTCGACGGCATTGTGCTCACTCCGCGACTTTACAACCTGGATGTTACTTATGTGGTCTTTATGCTGCACTTCATTCCTTTTGCCATTATGAACACCTTCCTATTTAAGAATTACGGCATTCTGAAAAAATTCACATCACAGGATTACCTGGGATTTTTCCTGGTGGCCTTGTTTGGCGGAGCGCTCGGTACCATTGCCATTGTCAAGGCCTTGTTCCTGGTCAATTTCAAACAATTGACAGTTGTAGTGCTGCTTCAAAAGCTGCAGCCGGTTTTCGCCATTATCCTGGCCTCGGTCATTTTAAAGGAAAAATTCAGAAAGCAATATGCGTTATGGGCATCGGTTGCTATTTTCGCCAGTTACCTCCTGGTATTTGGATGGAATTTTCCCAACCTCGAAAAAGGTGAAAATACCGTATATGCAGCACTTTTTGCATTACTGGCAGCCCTGGCTTTTGGCAGTTCAACCGTTTTCAGTAAAAAAGTGCTGAATGATTTCTCATTTCAAACCGGGACCTTTTTCCGCTATGGTTTCACCGTTCTGATCACATTTATTATTGTGATTTTTGCGGGAGCCTGGGATCAACTAGTGATAACTACACCTGTCAACTGGGTTTTCTTTCTGGTCATAGGACTCACAACAGGTTCAGGAGCCATTTTTCTTTATTATTTCGGACTAAGAAAAATCAGGGCTATGGTGGCAACCATTTGCGAATTGTTTTTCCCGCTGAGTGCTATCCTGTTCGATTATATCTTTAACGGTAAGGTACTGAATGCAGTGCAATGGCTGGCTGCAGGGGTAATGATTTTTGCCATAATCAAGTTGAATCAACCGGATAACAATAATAAATAATCACTAAATTTGAACTTTCTATATCCAGAACATTTCGAAATGAAAACATTCACTTTTACTCTGGCCTTTATTATACTTTCATTTTTGGTTTGGGGGCAGTTCAGAGAAGCTAAAGTCACGGATCATCTGATGAATAAAGCGGAAATTTATCCGGTTAAAAATCCTGAAATTAATGAATGGATAAAATCAGAAAAATCCATCATAGGGAATGTCTTCACTGATGAAATCGTCGGCAATACCATTTACGACCTGCAAACCCTCAACTCTATACAACAGAGGATTTATACATATCCCGACGGCACCATCGGATTGACTTGGATGATGGGTTTCGAAGAGGGTTCCTGGTCCGACCGCGGAACCGGTTACAATTATTTCAATAGTTTTGAATGGAATGACTACCCCTTGTATATTGTAGAACAGGAAAGTACCGGTTGGCCGTGCTATGCGCCTTTGGGCGAAGGAGGAGAAATAGTAGTTTCATTTTATTATTCCAGCAATGAATGGTACCTTGTTTTTAATAAACGGGAAGTTAAGGGCGAAGGAGATTGGGAATCATTTTACCTTTTTGGACCCGATGGATATGGCATATCCAATCCGGCCATGATAACGAATGGCCCGAATCATACATGCATTCATTTACTTGCCAACACCAGGGGGCAGGAATATCTAAACCAGGGGCGAGCATTGCTATACTACTGCTCGATGGATAGTGGCGAAACCTGGGATATTGAACATTATTTCTTCGAGGAATTGGGTTCGGAATTTTTCAGCTGGATACCCGATGATTCCTACTCCTGGGCTTCTCCCAAGGGAGACACTCTGGCATTTTCAGTTGGTTTTTTGTCTGAACACGGATTCATCATGAAATCATTCGACAACGGAGAATCCTGGGACCAAATACTGGTTTACGAAAATCCGTATGCTCCGTACCAGGGAGGGACAACACCCGTTTTTGGTGCGGGTGATATCACCCAGTCGGTAGCCCTCGATTCCCAGGGAAAAGCACATATGGTATTTGGAAGGATGAAGTATTATTATAATGCCCAGGGAACTCAATATTATTTCCCTGCTACTGAGGGATTGATATACTGGAACGAGGACATGGAGCCGCTGGATACAACCATGGTCAGCTCATTCACACTTGAACACCTCATTGAAAACGGGAACCTCGTGGGCTGGGTAATCCCCAATATGGGTGATTCCACTCTGCTGGGATGGGGTCAGTATTATGTTTCGCTTACATCGTTTCCGCAAATCAACATCGATGAACAGGATCGGGTGTTTATCCTCTATTCAGGTGCAGCAGCCGGTTTTGAGGTGGGTTCGAAAAACTTCAGGCATATTTACGGCAATTCATCCAACGACGGAGGCCTCACATGGAACGGCATTACCGATTGCAATACGGATTTGATCTATGTATACACTGAAAATGTTTTCCCTGCCATGTCACCGACGTTTTACGGCAATAAAATTCATTTTTTCTTTCAGTCGGACAATGCACCCGGAATGCACGTCTGGACCAATGAACATGATCCGGAAAACAACAGCATTGTTTATATGAACCTGGATACATATTTGTTCACTGGCTCTGAAAATTACATTCATACAAAATCCGAAACAGGAACACTTGTGAACTACCCGAATCCTTTTGACAAGACAACATATTTTAATATAGATCTGTTGACAGACAGCCACATATTGCTTGAAATATTTGATTTGCAAGGCAAACCGGTTAGAACCGAGGTTATGGGATGGATGAGTAAAGGAAGCCACCGGATAAAATTGGATAGAGGCGCGCTAAATAATGGAATATATTTCTTTTCCATCCAAACGAATGAAAAAGTGAGCAGTGGAAAAATGATCGTTCATTGAAGGATTTTTATGAATAAAATTACCAAAACAATAACAGATTTTCGTTTTATCCTTGCCATTTACTTTACACTCACCCTTGCTGTGAGTATTCATAATTTCCTGCTTTCGGATATTTCACGGCAGGAAACCGGCTATACGCACTATAACAATTACCTTATTTTCAAACAATCCTTTTTCCACCTGATGGAGGGGAAAAATTTATATGAACCATACTCCGGGGAATACTTCGATCTGTTTAAATACAGTCCCACTTTTGCACTGTTTTTCGGAGGTTTTGCTTTTTTCCCCGATTGGCTTGGCCTCGCTTTGTGGAATATCCTGAACGTTTTACTTCTTTTCTTTGGATTCAAATATCTTCCTTCCGGGAAAAAACAAAAAGCATGGATGCTTTATTTTGTATTGCTGGAACTCATCACTTCGGTGCAAAACTCGCAAAGCAACGGATTGATGGCCGGACTGCTGATACTGGCTTTTGTGTTCTTAGAAAGGAAAAACTACATGGGGGCAATTTTTTTGATCGTCTTTTCGGGTTTCATCAAGATTTTCGGACTGGCGGCTTTGTTATTGCTGCTTTTTTACCCGAATAAAATCCGGGCGGCATTATACACAGTGGGGTGGATCGTCATTTTGGGATTATTACCGGTACTTATTTTGCCTCTTGAAATGCTGATCCGGATGTATTGGGAATGGCTTCACATGCTAACCGGTGATTATTCGGCTTCTTTGGGTTATTCGGTGATGGGATGGCTCAATTCATGGTTCGGATTATATCCCGATAAAATTTTATTATTGACCTTAGGAGCCTTTCTATTGTTTCTTCCGTTGATCCGCTGGAACAAGTTTAAAAATTTACAATTCAGGTTACTTTTCCTGGCTTCGTTATTGATCTGGGTGGTAATTTTCAACCATAAGGCCGAGTCACCCACCTTTGTGATCGCCATGAGCGGGATCGCCATATGGGGATTTACCGGAAATATGACTTTGACTCGCAAAATCCTGCTTATTGTGGCTTTTGTCCTGACTTCACTCACGGCTACCGACCTGTTCCCTCCCACCATCAGGGGCGGCTATATCGAACCTTATGTGATCAAAGCGGTTTCAAGTATCGTGATCTGGGCATTGATAACTTACGAATTGCTATTCAACCGCTTTAATAAATTAAATCATTCAATCGTTAACAACAAATTATCCGAATGAAAATGAAAGTTTTGTAACTTGCATCTTTATTAAAAATTTCAACCATGAAAAGCAAATATTTCAATTTTGCCACATGCTTTATCCTGATTTTGCAATTGACAGGAAGGGCTCAAAGCATCCCCTATCCCCCATCTCCCGACTGGGAATCTACACCTTCGGGCCATATTGCCACCGGGCTCGGATTGGCCGACATTAACAATGACGGATGGAAGGACCTGGTGGTGGCCAACGGGAACGACATCCAGCGGCAGCACCTGGTGGTATATTACAACAATGGCGTCGGTACTTTTCCGCTGACCCCCGACTGGCAATCGGATGACATCGACTATCATGGCCACCTGGCTGTCGGAGATATCAACCTGGACGGATGGATTGATGTCGCTGTTTCGGTTTATATCGGAGAATCAGGATTCAATGATCCTGGTAAAGTAAAAGTTTATTACAACCAGGGTGGAGAACTGGAAGGAACACCATCATTCGAATCCTATGAATATTATACATTTTCCTGCGCACTGGGTGATGCCGATGGCGACGGCGACCTGGACCTGGCAACCACAGGAGGTGAACCCTACGGCAGCCTGTATGACCAGGGCAAGATATTTATAAACCGGAACGGAACTTTCAGCGAGTACCCCGAATGGACAACCAGCCTCGATTTCGGATCGCTGGATGTGGATTTTGGCGATGTCGACCAAAACGGATTTCTGGATGTCATTTTCTCCTCAGAAGAAACACCCAATTATATTTACCTGGCCGATGAAAACGGGAATATCTCGACCAATCCTGCCTGGCAATCGGGTGAGGCATCAAATTTTATCAATTCGCTGGAATTTGGATTTATGGGTTCGGAAAAATATCCGGGCATTGTTATGACCGGGAACAATCAGCTTGGAGGAGACGGAAAGGTTCGTTTGTACGATTTTGCATCCGGAGTACCTTCATCCAGCACAGCCAGTTGGACTTCACCGCCATTTGGTTATGGTTCCGGTGTGATCCTGTCGGATGTGAATGTTGATGGTTTGCTCGACCTGATCTATGGCGGATGGTGGCTGCCCGTTAACATCATACTTGGAAATAATACGGGATTCGAAACATCTATATCCTATACATCTTCAACCTCTTCCGTCGTTGAAGCAATTCAGATCGCCGACCTCGACCGGGATGGAATAGAAATAAAAACAGATACTTTCAACATTGAGGGGTCGGATATTTCCGTTTTATACCTCGAAAAACAGCTGGTGGAAAACATCCTCAGCATTCAGTTCAACGGAAAAGCTCTCAGCCGGAGTTTTTACACCCTTGTGCCCAACAAAAACTGGCTTTCATTCAAGGATAACCTGAAGCAGGGCGATGAAGTGATCATTGAATACGAATTCAGCAACGACGGTGATATGGTGATAACCAACTGGGACAGCAGCAAGGGAAATTATATTTTTTACAACAGCCCCCAGACCTCTGTCAAAGAACCGCTGAATAACCCGACTGAAGCACCTGTCATGGTTATTGTTCCCAATCCAACTTCGGGAAAATTTTCTGTGAACTACCGGTTGAATCAAAGAGAATTTGTTGAGATCAGGATATCGGATATTAACGGTAAGCATGTTTATCGTACCTTTCTCGACTGGCAAATCGCTGGGCTCCATCTTGTGGAATTCGATTTATCGGATCAAGGCAGGGGTGTCTACAATCTAATATTAAAAGCAGGAAAAATAATCGAGACAAGGAAGGTCGTTGTCAAATAGCTATCTCCTGAACCTGAGCAACAGTGTTTCGGCGGCAAAGAATACCAGTGCAAGGATCACAAACCACCACCACAGTTGTTTGCCCTGGTTCAGTTCTTCCAGTGCACGGACGATCGGTTGGTCGGAAGTCTCAAGCACCCTTAAATGAGGGTTGAGCGAATTGGCTGCCATTGCTGTCAATTCATCCTGTGTAAAGAAATCCAGTTTCGATTCAGCGGGGTCGTAATTGAAGGAAATACCTTCGATTTCCCTGTCATCATGAATTACAGCGTAATTGCCGGCATTTTTTACCTGCGAATGAATATAAAGTTCATAATTTGAATTGACCCTCCGGTGTTCCGGGATAAATTCAAAATCGGAATTTTTGTTGCTGATCCTGAAAATTTCATCACCTTTCAACCCTTTATTGCGTAAGGTAATCACCTCATTTTGCCCAATGGTGTAATAGAGGTTCTCATCAAACGAACTGGAAACAGCAATTTTATAAAGGGTTGGTACAAAGATGGCGTGCTTCGCAAAATTGCTGTACTTTTCTTCGAGTGGTGAGGCAAAAAGGTATATTTTCCCATCTTTCCAGGGTTGGACATTCAGGAACAAATTCCCGCTTTGCATGGTGAGTAGCGGTTCCTGCCTGCTTTGGGAGTTGGCAATGATCACAAAACTTTCACGAACCACCGGCAGGTCGATATTCTCCGGGATTTCATCAAAAACATCACTAAAAATGGGATGATCGAGGTTCATGCTGCTGATTTTCGTATCAGACGAATCGACTCGTCGGTACGTAGCCGAACCCATTTTTGTAAGCATGGAATTGAATTCCTGATCTTCCATGTTCATGGCAGGCAGGATCAGCAGGCTGCCCCCATTTTCAACAAACTGTATGAGTTCCTGCCCAAACCCGGAAGCAAGCTGTCGCAGTTCATTCAGGATGATCAGGTTATAAGAACTCAGTGCGGAATAATCGATGCTTCCCGCTGACTCATTGGTTACCCTGAACAATTCGTCATTCCTGAACAAGGAATTGAGGTAAACATTTTCCCGGTTTTGATTGATGATCAAAATATTGATCTGGGAAGAAACGTGGTAGGAGAAGTAAAATTTATCATCGAAGTTGACAGGGTAATCAGTTATTTCAAGCATTCCAGCGTAAATTCCGGTACCGGTATTGGTAAAAGGCAATTTGACGATTTTTTTATCTTGTGCAGAAATGTCGAATCCGGCCAATGCCTTTTGTTGTCCGTCAATTGTCAGTTTCACCGGGATCTGCTTATATTCGTTGTCGGCATGGTTGATGATCCTTACATTCATTTCCACATTTTGCCCGGCCAGTTGAACAGGCACCGAGAACCAGCAACTGTCGATATAAAGATTGTCAGTATTGATAGCCCTGACAGGAATGAAAAAGACGTTCAACATCGAATCGGGGATAATTATTTTTTCGGGAACGACACTTTTTTGAAAGTCAGAAATAATGAAAGCGGTACGATTGGCTGAAAATTCCTTCGACAACAGGTCGGACTGACGGGTGATCACATCATTGAGGTTTCTCACAACAGGCGAAATTACAACCTCATCGATCAGGCTACCTGTTTCCTCCTGGCTTACCAACCGCTGCTGGCCGCCATCAAATTCGTTGGTCAGTATCTGGAATACATCCGAACTGCTGTAAACCGATACGATCTCTTTGGCCCGGGTGTTCGCTTTATCCAGCAAATTCCCGACATCCGATCCTGATTGCATGCTGAATGAGTTATCAATATAAATAGCAACTGCGTTTTTTTTATCCGGTTTGATCACCGTTTCCGAAGCCGGAATAAAAGGCCTGGCAAATGCGAATACAATGGCTATAATGGCCAGGATACGCATCAACAGGACCAACAAATGCTTGAGCCGGGATTGTTTTTGTGTTTTCTGCTTGAGCTCACTCAGGAATTTGATATTGGTGAAATAAACCTTTCTGAACCTCCTGAAATTAAACAAATGTATAATCACAGGGATTGCAACAGCAGAAAGCGCATATAAAAATCCGGGGTTTACAAATTCCATCTGGATCGCGGATATCAAGTACGGTGGCAAAATTAACCAATTAAATTAAACGCGAGGGTGGATTCAAAATTATCGGTTTTTTAAAATAAAAAAGCCTCCCCTTTCGGAGAGGCTGCAGTTATTAAATATTAACCTAAATATTCAGTTTTTGGCAGAAATACCTGTAAAGACCTCAGCTGTTCTTTATTAAATCACACCCTGGTCGATCATGGCATTTGCAACCTTAAGGAATCCGGCAATATTGGCTCCTTTTACATAGTTGACGTACCCGTCTTCTTCGGTTCCGTGTTTTACACATGTGCTGTGGATGCTCTTCATGATGTGGTGCAGCCTTTGGTCAACCTCTTCGCGAGGCCAGTTAAGCTTCATGGCGTTCTGCGACATTTCGAGCCCTGAAGTTGCAACTCCGCCTGCATTTACTGCTTTACCCGGTCCGAACATGATTTTGTTTTCATGGAAAATTTCAACTGCTTCCGGTGTGGATGGCATATTGGCACCTTCGGCCACGCAAACACAACCATTATTCACCAGCGTTTTAGCATCTTCAGCATTCAGCTCATTTTGGGTCGCACATGGGATAGCCACATCGCACTTCACTTCCCATGGATGTTTACCGGGGATGAACGCAGCATCGGGGAACTCGTAGGAATAGGGTTGAACGATATCCTGGTTCGAAGCACGCAGTTCGAGCATATATTCGATTTTATCACCGGAAATGCCCTGTGGATCATGAATATATCCGTCGGGGCCCGAGATGGTAACTACTTTACCTCCAAGTTCATTGATTTTGCTGGCAGCACCCCAGGCCACATTTCCAAATCCGGAAATACAAACTGTTTTGCCTTTCATCGACTCACCTTTTGATGCCAACATTTCCTGGGCAAAATAAACAGCCCCGAAACCGGTAGCCTCCGGACGGATCAAACTACCACCCCAACTCAAACCTTTACCCGTGAGTACGCCATGATGTTCATGGGTGAGTTTTTTATACATTCCGTACAAATACCCGATCTCTTTGCCGCCAACACCAATATCCCCGGCTGGAACATCTATTTCCGGGCCGATGATCTTCCACAACTCAAGCATGAATGACTGGCAGAAACGCATGATCTCGGCATCCGATTTTCCTTTTGGGTTGAAATCAGAACCGCCCTTACCTCCACCGATGGGCAATGTGGTCAGGCTGTTCTTGAAAATCTGTTCAAAACCAAGGAATTTTAAAATACTCAGGTTCACACTTGGGTGAAAACGCAATCCGCCCTTATAAGGTCCCAGTGCATTGTTGAACTGAACCCTGTAACCCAGGTTCACATTTACTTTTCCACTGTCGTCCACCCATGGCACTTTAAAGGACAAAACACGGTCGGGTTCGATGATCCTCTCCACGATTCCGGCTGATTCGAAATGCGGATTTTGGTTGACGACTTCTTCAATTGATTCCAGTACTTCCCTGACAGCTTGTAAATATTCAACCTCGCCGGGATGCTTCTTTTCCAGATCAATCATTAATTTTTCCAAGTTCATAGCTTAATGTTTATTTATCGTATTAACAATAATTGTTATTTAATTAACAGTACTTTTAAAATGAGGCGCAAAAGTCAAATTATTAAATGACATTTCCAAATTAAAATCACTAAATATTTTTGCATTTTTCATTCCACTGTTAAAAGTCATATTTTGCGGTTGACGGGCTCCTGTCAAACTTTTTCTTCAGGTCTGCCTTTTTGATAATATATTTGCAAATAAAAACAAATCTTTGAAACAATCAGAATTAATTTACGGCTTTAAACCGGTTTGGGAAGCCATCAACTCGGGTAAGGAAATTGAAAAGCTTTTGATCCAGAAAGGCATCCAGGTTCAGAAAGAAATGGAGATCAAAAAAATTGCACTGCTGTTTGAAGTTCCGTTCCAGTATGTGCCAAAAGAAAAACTCAACAAACTGACACGGCAAAACCACCAGGGCATTGTTGCCATAGTTTCGCCCATTGCCTATTCAAATATTGAGAACCTGTTACCTTCGGTATATGAGTCGGGGAAAGTTCCTTTTTTGTTGATCCTGGATAAAATTACCGATGTACGGAACCTGGGAGCCATCGCCCGGACTGCAGAATGCGCCGGTGTCGATGCCATCGTCCTGCCTTCACGGGGTTCGGCCATGATCAATGCAGATGCCATGAAGACTTCTGCCGGAGCGTTGCACCAAATTCCGGTATGCCGTCAATCGAATCTTAAAGAAACCATTCAGTTCCTGAAAGGCAGTGGTATCAGGGTTGTCGGAGCCAGCGAAAAGGCCGGACTTGATTTCTTTGATTCCGATTTTTCTTTACCGACGGCCATAGTTATGGGTTCGGAAGAGAAAGGGATTTCTGAAGAATACCTGAAACTGTGTGATGAAGTGGTCAAAATACCGATGCCGGGAAAGATTGCATCGCTGAACGTAGCTGTCGCTGCCGGTATCCTGATGTTCGAAGTGGTGAAACAAAGACTGGATAAATGAGAAATATTCTCATAAAATATGCACCCGAAGCCATTCTGCTGATCTTCCTGATCCTGTTTTTCACATTGAAAAAGCCCTACGAATCCTGGGACCGGGTGATCAACAGCGACGGGAAGGCTTATTACGGGTATCTTACTGCCATTTTTATATACGGCGATCTCGATTACCATTTTGTTGAAGATTATGAGCAAAAATACTACCCCGCTGATGGGTCGGCCTTCAAAGAGTTCAGGTATGATTTCCGGGGCGAAATTGTAAACAAAGGGTTCCCGGGGCTTGCATTGCTGTGGCTGCCCTTTTTCCTCGTTGCCCATCTGCTCACCTTGTTGTTGGGCTTCCCTCCCGATGGGTATTCCATCATTTATCAGTATGCCATCGGGTTGTCTGCGCTGTTTTATCTTTGGCTCGGCTTCAAATTTCTGATCCATTTATTGATTAGATTTCAAGCAACAGATCAGCAGGCTGCATTCATCGGCTTGATCATTGCTTTTGGAACCAATATTATTTATTATGCTATTGTCGAGCCATCCATGGGCCATATTTACAGTTTCGCACTTTTAACCGGATTTCTCCTGTTTACCCTCAAAGCTTTTCATGAACCCAGGATCCGATGGTATGTACTGGCAACCGTTTTTTTTTCGATCCTGCTGATCATGAGGCCCACCAATATGATTTTTATCCTGCTGGTGTTTTTTCTGGCAGGAAATTTTACCGGATTAAAAAAGCAGTTAAGGATATTCATTACCAACCCAAAAACGCTCTTCTATACCCTCCTCTCTGCCTTTATCATCCTGATAATCCCACTGTTATTGTGGAAAGTACAAACCGGCTATTTTTTCGTTTATTCATACGGAGTTGAAGGTTTTAATTTTGGCCATCCACAAATTTTAAAGGTACTGTTCAGCTACAATCGGGGTTGGTTCCTGTACACTCCGGTAGCCCTCATTTCCTTATTCGGTTTTTTCAGGCTTTTTAAAATAAATGCTTTTCAGGGAAGTGTTCTTTTGATTCTGCTGGTGATCCATATTTATATCACATCGTCCTGGTGGGTCTGGCATTACGCTTCCAAATTCAGCCAGCGCGTGTTCATCGACATGTATGCCATTATCGTACTACTATTGCTTTTCCTGTTCCAGGGCCTAAATTCCCAAAAAATACTAAGGTATTCGATAAAGGCATTGATCATCATCCTGGTCTTTTTCAATTTATTCCAGTTTTACCAGCAGTACAAATGGGTGTTCCCCAACGATTACATCACGGGGAAAATTTACTGGGATTCATTTGGGAAACTGACACGGACGGCAACTTTCAATATTCCTGAAAATGCCATTGTCAATGATATACATGTAATCCATGATTTTGAACAAAGTAAAGGTTGGGCCAATGAAAACACCATGGTGGTTAAAGATCGTTCGGGTGTGTCGGAGGTGAATGGAAGTAATGAATACAGTGTGGAATACTCCGATTTATTGCACAATAAATTTGCGAATGAAAATAAGTTGATTGTCGTTTCGGCCAGTATCATGACCCAATTCCAAAAAACAGATGCTGCCTTGATTGTCGAATTCCAGTCTTTTGGCAGGACTTACAGTTACAATCCGTTTTACCTGGATGCATTCAATAAGCCTGACAGGTGGGTGAAGGTTGAATTTGCCATTCTTCCGCCTGATGAAACGCTCACAGCATCGGACAATGTTAAGGTGATCTTTTACAACAAGGCAACCGGCAACACCCTTTATATCGATAACCTTTCCATCGATTTTTACAGTCTGTCGGAAGACCCGAAAAAATTTGAAAACGTCAGAAGGCCGGTTTACAATTACAAACGGATGAGCAGCCTGGTGAACACTTTCGGGGACAAAAAGGAACAGATTTTCACGGGCAGTATTACCAGGGAGATGGCTTACAACAGCAAATACTCGGCAAAGGTAGATGCAGACCATCCCTTCAGTCCCGGTTTCGATTTGCTGCTCAGTGACTATAAAGCCGGTCGGGCCAATATTTTGATACTACATGCATGGGTATTTTCACAGGACAGTGTGAAGGAAACCAGGCTGATTGCAGATTTTATTTCGGATGAAAAATCGTACGGCTATTTCCCGTTTTTTATCAGGAATAAGGTTGAACCATCTCAATGGTCGCTGGTTGAATACTTGATGGAGATACCCGAATTCAAATCTTCCGACGACCGGCTGAAGGTTTATTTCTGGAATCCATCGGCAACAGAAAAAGTATATATCGACGATTTGCAGATTGATTTCATAGAATTGAAATGACAGGCACTAAGATTTATCAATACGGCTATTTTGCTTTGATGTCAGCATTGGTTATTTGGGGGTGTTCAAAAACAGAAAAAAGCTATTACCAAAACGGTCAGTTGAAATCGGAAATCCAAAAGAATGGCGGAAAATACAACGGGCCCGCCACCTGGTATTATGCCAGTGGGGTCAAGCAGCAGGAGTCGTTTTTCAGAAATGATACATTGCAGGGAACATCCACACGCTGGTACAGTAACGGCAAAGTCCATATGATCGAAAATTACAGGGACAACCTGAGACAAGGAACGGTGAAAACGTTCGACATCAACGGATTCATTGTATCGGAAGAAAACTATCACCTGGACACCCTCGACGGGCCATACAATAAATTTTACACCTCTGGTCAACCTCAGGTGGAAGGTACCTATTACAAAGGGATGTATGACGGAAGGTGGATCTATTACGAAGACGACGGCACCATTGTAGGCATCGGGGAGTTCGAAAAAGGTACGGGCACACAAAAATCGTGGTACCGGGATGGTACTTTACAACGGGTGATCAATTACAAAAACAATGAAAAAAATGGCCGGGAAACCTGGTACGATGCCAAAGGCAATGTGGTAAAAATTATCACTTATAAGGATGGGCAAGTTATCAGTACTGAAGATTTTAATTAAAGATTATGCTGATTTACTTAGTCGGATATATGGGTTCGGGTAAAACGACGGTCGGAAAGAAATTATCGGCCCTGCTGAATTATGGCTTCGTGGACCTGGATGAGCTGATCGAACGGGAATACAGGATCACCATACCGCGCATATTTGAAAAATACGATGAGAAAACATTCAGGGTGATTGAACAAAAATCGCTGCAACACACTTTTTCTTATACAGATACATTGGTCTCCACAGGAGGCGGAGCACCCTGCTTTTTCGACAATATGGAGCAGATCAACCGGCACGGAATTTCGATTTATCTGCAGCTTTCAACCAAATCCATTTACCACCGGCTGATTGGCTCTAAAAAGAAAAGGCCGCTTCTGAAGGAAAAATCACCGGAAGAGATCATGCAGTTCATCGAAAAAACCCTGACTTTCAGGGAACCGTTTTACCTGAAGGCAAACCTTACGGTGAAAGGGGAAGATTTAAAACCCAGCGAACTTTACGAAATTCTGAAGCCGGAATTGAATACCTGACGTTTTAAACTTAATAAAAAATGCTTGTACAGAAACTCAATTTAAAACCGGGTGCAAAGGCCCTGGTACTAAATTCGCCTGAAGGATTTTCAGATCAAATCAAAACGACGGCTGAAAATGTGACCATAGACTTTAAACCTAAAAATCGTAATTACGATTTTGTTATGGTGTTCTTGCGAAGTCAAAAGGACCTGGAGGGTTATATAACTCAACCGGGCAGTAAATTTCCACCCGAAACAGTTCTATGGTTTTGCTACCCGAAAAAATCAGGAAGCCTTCCAACCGACCTGAACA
This sequence comes from Bacteroidales bacterium, assembly GCA_016933115.1. Taxonomy (GTDB): domain Bacteria; phylum Bacteroidota; class Bacteroidia; order Bacteroidales; family JAADJA01; genus JAADJA01. The sequence goes on from JAFGBL010000210.1 coordinate 53,825, forward strand.
GGGATAAGGGCTGGGAACCTTTGAAAAAAATGAATTTCCGGCCCGTTTCGCAAATTTCTATTGACGAAACCTGGTCGGCATTGAGGTTTAAACCGCCGGACAAAACCAGGCTAACCGTTAACCCGGATATTCCGGAAATCGATTTTGATAACCGGAAAGTCTACCCTCCTTCCGAGCTGCTCGATGCGCTCAGAAAGGCAGGGATACTGGATAAATTCGAAAAGATGTCGTTTACCCACAAAAAGGAATATGTTCAGGAAATCGTTGAGGCCAAAAAGCCCGAAACACGGGAAACGCGCATCCGAAAGACAATTGAAATGATACAATCCAAAAAATAACCGTTATGATCTCATACAGAAAGGAACTTTGGTTCAACACACCTACACGCAGGCAACTCGTCAACATTACCCCCGAGGTACAACAATGCCTTCATGAAAGCAGGATAAAGGAAGGGCTTTGCCTGGTGAATGCCATGCACATCACAGCCAGTGTTTTTATCAACGATGATGAAAGCGGCCTGCACCACGATTACGAAGTATGGCTCGAAAAGCTGGCTCCCGAGAAGCCTTATTCACAATACCAGCACAACGGCTATGAGGACAATGCCGACGCCCACCTGAAACGGACCCTTATGGGCCGTGAAGTAGTGGTAGCCATCACAGACGGCAAACTCGATTTTGGGCCGTGGGAGCAAATCTTCTACGGCGAATTTGACGGTAAAAGGCGGAAGCGGGTGCTGGTGAAGATTATTGGGGAGTAGTAACCTAATTGGCATTGTAAATGCCGGACAAGATGCGCCCTCGTTGCACTGCGCTAAACGAGGAGGAGGTGGGGGCTACATCGCCGGGACTCATGCTATTAAATTACTGCAAAATATCAATTTCAGCAAATCCTTTTATTCCTGCAAAGTTTTAAATGGCACGAGTCACCACGCACAAGGCTAGGCTTCAGACTCGCGCCAGTTCTTGCTTCCTCGTCATTGCGAGCGGAGCGAAGCAATCTCAAATTAATGAAATATCCTGGAAGTAAATTATGAGATTGCTTCTCCCGCTGAAAAAGCGGGATCGCAATGACGTTTATTAATAGAGAAATTTCTTGAGGATCATCTCCTCCTCAAGAGTATGATATTCTCCACATGGTGGGTGTGGGGGAACATATCGACGGGTTGAACGATCTCAACCTGGTAGTTTTCATCGAGAATGGCCACGTCGCGGGCCTGGGTGGCCGGATTGCAACTGATGTATACGATCTTCTCCGGGTTGATCTTTAAAATCTGTCTTACCACTTTTTCATGCATGCCGGCCCGGGGCGGGTCGGTGATCACAACGTCTGCCCTTCCGTTTCGTGCGATGAATGCATCGTCCATGATCTTTGCAATGTCGCCGGAATAAAAAACCGTATTGGTGATATCGTTGATCTCCGAATTGACCTTCGCATCGTCCACTGCCGTTTTGATATATTCGATGCCCACCACTTTTGAAGACGACCGGGCTACAAAATTAGCAATGGTGCCGGTGCCGGTATAGAGGTCGTAAACGATTTCGCCACCCTGCAATCCGGCAAACTCCAGGGCTTTTTCGTACATCACCAGTGCCTGCTCCGAGTTGGTCTGGAAAAACGACATCGGCCCGATGCGGAATTGCAACCCGTTCATCACCTCGGTGATATAAGGCTTTCCGGCATACAGGTAAACCGGCAGGTCGTTGATGCAATCGTTCACTTTTTGGTTGATCACATAGTTTAGCGAGTTGATCTGCGGGAAATTAGTCCTGATGAACTCCATGATCCCTTCGATAGGATCTTCGTCCCGGTAATTGAAAACCATGATGGCCATCCACTCCCCTGCAGTTGTATTCCTCACCACCAGGTTACGCAGGAAACCACTGCTATTCCGAACATCATAAAAATCGAGATTGTGTTCTTCCGCGTATTTCTTCACCGCCAACCTGAGGGAATTGGAAGGTTCGGGTTGCAGGTAACAATTGTCAAGGTCGAGTACGCGGTCGAACATGGAAGACATGTGAAATCCCAGGCCATTCATATTACGGTCTTCAAAGCTGATATCCCTTGAATATTCGGTCAGCCACCTGCGGTTCGAAAAGGTAAAATGGAGCTTGTTGCGGTAGAAAAATATTTTCGGTGAAGGTAAGATCGACCTGATCTCCGGCAATTTAACTTTAGCGATCCGTTGCAAATTGTCTTCCACCTGTTTTTGTTTGTAATGTAACTGCGACTCATATTGCATGTTCTGCCAGCGGCAACCGCCACAAGTACCGAAGTGTTCGCACCGGGGTTCGGTACGTTGAGAAGAGTATGTATGGAAGTGAACAGGTTTACCGACAAAATAGGATTTTTTCTTTTTCAGTATCTTAACATCGACTACATCGCCGGGCACGACAAAAGGGACGAACACAACCTTCTCTTCAATCTTTCCAATACTTTTTCCTTCCGAACCGGCATCCAGTATTTCCACTTTTTCAGCAACCGGGTATTCCTGCTTTTTCCGAGCCATAATATTTCCTTTTTCCGTCACAAAATTACAATAACTGATTTATTTGCTTTACGAGTAAGAACATCTTTTTGGATTGATTTATTTGATTACAGATTTCAGAAGTTATTTTAAATTTTTTGCAAAGTTGAATCCCGCTGGAACAGGGTGAAGAAACTGAGCATTTGAACAATTATCTTCATGAGATTCTTCGCTCCGCTCAGAAGGACAAAAAGGACAGGGAATTCATTCCATTAAATATAATGATTTGATTTCAATTTATTTCCGAAAACATATTAATTTTATAAGTCTGTTATGGAAAAGATCATCACCTGGCTCGAAAACCATCAAATGCCCTGCTTTTATAAACAAAGCCTGGGAATTGATTGCCCGGGCTGCGGCATGCAATCGGCATTTTTGCTATTGCTTAGAGGCCGGGTTCTTGAAAGCATCCAAACCTATCCGGCACTTTTGCCTATCATGTTTATGCTGACTTATCTCACCATGCATCTGGTTTTTGATTTTAAGAAAGGAGCTTTCGTTTTAAAAATTTCGTTTATATTTACGGTAATTATTATAGTCATCAGTTATATTTTCAAAATCGTCAATTTTTAAATCAGTTTACCATGGAAAATACAACTTCAGAAAGCAGTCAACCCACAACCCAGGTGCAGATACCTTTGCCCAATTCATCAACCGTACTCATTCTGGGAATCATATCGATCGTACTGTGCTGGTGTCATGGCATTTTCGGGCTGATCATCGCCATCATCGCACTGGTGCTGGCCAACCGGGACATGTCGCTATACGCCCAAAACCCGGAAAGATACACACCTTCATCCTACAGCAACCTGAAAACAGGCAGGACCATTGCGATCATTGGTCTGGTGCTGGCTGCCGTATTTATGTTTATGCTGGTGATCGGGCTGTTGTTCCTCGGGCTGAACTTTGCCATGTTCCCCTGGGAAATGTTTAACGGAAATAATTACTAATCATCAAATATAAAACTTATGGAAAATAATATTACCAATCAGGAACCGGAAAAAAAAGTGGTTTATGCAGGATTCTGGTGGAGATTCCTTGCCTATCTCATTGATGAGATACTCATTTCGATGGTGGAATGGATCATAGTTTTGCCGATATTGGGTGTGATGGGAATTACTATTTTTTCGATGCAGGAAGCAGGTATCAGTGAAGAGGAAATGTGGTTGTGGATGGGCCCGATGATGGGGGCTATGTTCTCGGTGATAGTTCTTTCGATTGCACTCAACTGGCTCTATTTCGCCATCATGGAATCATCGAAAGTGCAAGGAACCGTAGGCAAAATGATCCTCAAAATAAAAGTGACCGATTACGAAGGCCAGCGTATTTCCTTCGGGCGGGCTACGGGTAGATTTTTCGGAAAAATCATATCAGGTATGATCCTGATGATCGGTTACATTATGGCCGGTTTTACCGAAAAAAAACAGGCGCTGCATGATATGATGGCAGGTTGCCTGGTGATCAGGGAGGAGCCCTCTTAAGCAGGTATAAGGAATAATCTTTAAATAAATTACTAAAAATGGGATTGTCATTCTGAGCGAAAGCGAAGAATCTATTAATGAACGTAAAATTTATTGCAAAGATGCTTCATCCTGCATCAGCGGGATTCAGTATGACAAAGAATTCTTTTTTAGATTGCCTTTCGTTCAATCCATAACAAGTTAAAAAAAATCAAATTTAACATCCATTCTTTTGATAATAATTGTATAATGAAAATTCTA
>JAFGBL010000211.1 GCA_016933115.1 Bacteroidales bacterium
CATAAAACTACTTTACAGAAATTACCGATATTCTCTTTTTACCATCCATTCTTATTTTATAGGGCTTATTAAACCTCACATGCCTGAAAAATGTAGTTTGTTCGATCAATTCCTGCTGGTCGAGAATATCGTAATTGATGTAGCTTCCCGATCTTTCAGGCTGGATGGAGAAATAACCGACATTGGCAGAGGTAACATTATGAAAAAAATGAGAACCGGAAGAGGCATCAAGCGGGTAACCTTCCAGGCTGGTTTCAACGATCACCTTGGCGTTGGATATCTGCGGCCAATCAACAGGAATGCCGATCCAACGATCGCGGGTTCCCCACCTGCCAGGTCCGATAAGCACATATTGCCTGTTATCTGCAATCATTTTTTTATTGATTTCCTCAATTTCCTTAACCATCTCCAAAGTACGGCTTTTGTCAAATGCATTTTTATCTATATAAATTATGTCGCTGATGTTTTTAATGAGACCGTTTCCCATTCCCTTTTCGGCATAGAGAATAATGTCCTCAGGATTGATTTCATCCATGTTGATTTTGTAGTCCTGTATGCTTCCGATCATTGGTTTTATTTGTAAAAGATAAAATGAGGAACGGTAGCTTTTATCTCTGTTCAGATCGATTGCAAATTCAATTTCAACAGGAGATCCCAGGGCTTCTTTTACAATATCCAAAACAGTTTCAATGGTTTTTGCCATCGGGATATAGTTATATTTGAGGATGTTTGCGAAATTGATCACCCTGGGACCCGACCTTTCAAGTCCTGCGGTGATGGTATTGTTGTTGGGATCATAAACCGATGCACAATGTTTGAGTGTGCCATGCTTTTCAGCCACATAAATATCGGGTTTTGCAAGTCCGGCCGTATCCCCTTCAAGCAGGTTGATATCAATTTTATTCAAATCTACAGCGTAAAAATTCACTTGTGAACTCTGCACCTGATCCTTGGGTGATAAAATTTCAGTGGTTGGATACTTGGGCGAAAACCTGTATGCCCGTTCTCCCTCAACCACATATTTCCCCAATCCGAACGCGGCAATAGCAAATCCTTCTTCGGGTTTCATGTGTGAAAAGGGATAATAATTATAGGATTGTGCGACCCCGCTGATATGCGGGTAAAAATAATTTTCGTATTTATTGCCAACTACCTCCTGGAGGATAACCGCCATTTTTTCCTCCTCGATTTTATAATTTACTGCCTTGATGTAACCACGGGCTACATCCGAGTAAACCGATGCATATACCAGTTTAATCGCATCCGTCAATTGTTTAAGCCTAACATTGATGTCAGGATGATTATTGGGTAACAGATAAGTTTCAAAGATTCCGGCAAACGGTTGCATCAGGCTATCTTCGAAAAGCCCTGAGGAGCGCACAGCAATAGGTTTGGTTATCAGCCTCAGTAATTCCTTCAGCCGTTTGATCAGGGTTGGGGTCAGATTGCCGTTAAGAAATTGTGTTTTGACAAAATCATATGGGATGTCCTCTGCTTTTACGTAATGTAGGTTGTTGTTATCCATAAAATACTCAAACTCATCGGTTCCGATGAAAGCCGTACGAGGCGTTCGAATATTGATATCAGGAACAAATTGCGAAAAATCAAGATTATAAATCAATGAGTTGATAAATGCCAACCCTCTTCCTTTTCCACCCATGGCACCCTCGGTCAGGGTGACAATATTTGCTTCGTTAAGGATTGCCGACTCTTCATACGGGATCACTTTACCCTGATTTTGCTCGTTCCTGAATTTATGGATGACATTGATCAGGTATTCACGTATAGCCTCTGCATCATTGAAATCATCAACTTTTTTGGGATGCAGAATTTTGGCAGCCTGAATTTCACCTCTGGCCATCAGCCACATAGAGAAGTGGTCCTTTTTGGCATGATAAAGGATCGATCCCTTTGGTATGGTTCGAAGGTGTTTTTCAAATTCGCGTAAAGATTTTACTTCTACCAGCTTTTTCCCGTATTGATCTCTATAGACGAAGTTTCCAAAACCAAGGTAGTGCATGATAAAACTCTTGATCTCCTGTGCCAGTGTTTCCGAATTTTTATCGATAAAAGTCGATTTCAGTTCGTGGGCTTTTTCTGCATATTCGCGATTGGAAGACTGGATAATGACCGGGATGTCTTTTTTTTCCGACCTCAGGTGATGAACCAGTTCAAATCCAGCCATTTCATTCAATATTCCATCTTTTTTAAATTTAACATCCGTAATCAAACAGAAAAGGTAATCTTTATATTTATTAAAAATATTTATCGCTTCTTCATAATTTGTTGCCAGCATTATTTTTGGGCGGGCCCGCAATTTAAGAACTTTATAAAGGTCATCTGTACTTACATCGTCAATGATGCGTTTGGTTTGCTCCAAAACAATTTGATAAAGAATAGGCAGATACCGGGAATAATACATGGGAGAGTCTTCCACTACCAGGATATATCGAACAAGTGCGATCCGGGTGTCGTTTTCGAGGTTGATTTTATCTTCAACATACTTTGTCATAGCAAAAAATATGCGTGATTCTCCATTCCACACAAACACCCTGTCGAATGATAATGGTTTCTGGAAATTCTCGAAATAGGCGATTTCGCTGTTGTTGTTTAGAAGCAGGAATACCGGGATGTAAGGAAAGCTCCTTTTGATCCTTTCGGAGGTAATGAGTGGGGTCTTTTTATCCACACCTATCATGATGATGATCAGGTCGAAATGTTTTGAATGCAATTGCTCCATGGCTTCTTCCTGTGACGAAACGCCTGTGATCCTGGGAAGTGAAGTTAAATTGAGCTGTGCATATTCACCCATGATCCCTTCGGCAAAACGACCTTCCTTTTCGATGCTGTAGGCGTCGTATAAGTTAGCGATAATAAGGATTTCCTTTACTTTGAAAGGCATCAGGTCGTGGTAAACATCGCGGTCGTAATTGTTTTTATTCAGAAATCGCTGAAGCAATTGCAGGTTGGTAATCGAACAGGTATCTGTTTCTTCAATAAGTTTTTTCTCCTTTTCAGGGTAACCAAAGCGCTTGAGCACGGCCTTTCCCTTCACACTATTGAGGTATCCGGCAATGATATTTGCCAGGTTGTCCAGCAAATCTTTTTCTTCTTTCAGGAATGGTCCTTCATCCGCTTCCGGAAAACTTTTGGAATAATAAATTTCAATGCGCCCTTCCAGGTTGTCAATGGTTTCAAATTCCTGTTTTTGTGACCATTTGCTTTTCTGGAAATCGTTCGACCTGTACTCATTTCCGTCAAAAATGACACGGGCACATGTAAATTCAGGATATTGCCAACCATGAGGGAGAATGTAGGCAATTTGCTGCAATGATTCTTCAATTGATTTTCCTTCCTTCAAAATAAGCGTTGTCCGATTAATGGTGGCAAGTTCCTTCAACCGCTCAATGGTTTCGGTTTTTAACTGTTCATATCCGTTTTGATCACTTATATGCTTACTCATTTTTTTCCGGTTTCCAAGTTTATTAATGCTTTAAGTAACAACAACAAACTTACTATTTAGTATTTAAATATTAACGCAAATATTTGTTTTTTAAGCTTCAGAATTTATTCCAATATTTATATTGTTAATAAATTAACATGCAATTCCATTTTGAAAGTGTTATCAAA
>JAFGBL010000212.1 GCA_016933115.1 Bacteroidales bacterium
CTTGAGTTCCGATTTATATTCCTTTTCAAGCGACCGGTTCTCTTTCTTTAGCTGTTTTTTTACCTTCCTTTCCGGGTCGTTGATCCCCAGCATTCGGCAACTTACAAAACCCGCCATTAAACAGCAAAGCACTAACAAGGCAATAAATTTACTAAACTTCGTCATTTGAACATTCAGAAATAAGTTATAAATGTAATAATTGTTCTGATCCCCCGTTTTTTGTCCTGTTTAAATATTAATTTTGTTGTTTTAGCAAACATATGCAAAACGGACGAATATTACTTTTTGTTTTCTTTTCTCTTACGATTGGTATTCTTTCGGGTTGTAAAAAAAACGACCAGAACTACCAGGGGATTATTCCAAACGTATATGTTGACTTATATTTACTTCCCGACGGCATCGATTACATACCCAGCGGACAATACAAATACATTGACAATGAAGGCTACCGGGGCATTGTGATTTATCGTGTCGACCTGTATACTTTCAATGCCTATGAAAGAACCTGCCCTTATGATCCGCAAAATGAATGTGCCCGGGTGGAAGTGGAGGAATCGGGATTTATCCTGGTTGACTCATGCTGTATGTCACGTTACAATATCCTGGACGGATCACCGCTCGATGGCCCGGCAACATTGCCCCTGAAACAATATAACACAGATTTTGTAGGCGGTACTCTCCATGTCTACAATGCCTATTAATCAGTAAATTAATTTCATCTGATCTGATGGATAGCGAAAGTAACAACGCCCCAGGTTGTAAAATTCATTTCAGGTGTTATTTCAATCCTATTGAATTTTTCATTTTCCGGCTCAAGATATATCTTGGACCCTTGTCGGCTGATCCGTTTTACCGTGAATTCGCCATTTAAAACGCCCAGAATAATTTTACCCCCTGTCGGTTCAACCGATCGGTCAACAACCAGCATATCACCATCATGAATCCCGGCATTGATCATTGAATTACCCTGCACCCTCACCAAAAATGTGGCTGATTTGTTGGAAATCAGGTAATCATTCAGGTCAAGTGTTTTTTCAATAAAATCTTCAGCTGGAGAAGGAAATCCGGCAGGAATCTGGTAAGCGTATAAATCTATTTCCTGATCACTTCCTTTTTGAGGAACAAAAAAATCAAATGATTGATGATCTTGTATTTTTCCGGCTTTCTTTTTTTGAGGCACCACCAATTTTTTTTACGAAAATAGTTTATTTAAATGAAAAAGAAAGGTCCCGCCCAAAAGCGGGACCCTGAAGCACGTTGCCAAATCCAACATATACCTAGTATGGTAGTAAGATAGGTAGTATTAATTTGTTGTTTGATTTAAAAAAAGTTTTCATGGTTTAAATCAGTACGCACAATGAAGTTCCAACCTTATGCCAAAAGACACAATCTTTTAACATGCAACAGTTTGAGCAAATTTAAAGGATGTATTCAACTTGTAATTTATGTTCGGATTACAACAAGTTTGTTCGATTGTGAACAGGTTTAGTTTTTACCTTCAACAACGATTACAATTTCTCCTTTGATATTTTTTAACGAAAAATGCTGTTTAATTTCAAGTAAACTTCCCCTGGTATGTTCTTCATGGATTTTCGAAATTTCCCTGGATACCGAAGCCCTTCTATCCGGGCCAAGATATTCGATAATATTATCCAATGTCTTTACCAAGCGAAATGGAGACTCATATAGGATAAAGGTAACTGACAATTGAGATAAAAATTCGAGCCGGGCCTTACGCCCTTTTTTTACTGGTAAAAATCCTTCGAAATAAAACCGGTCGCAAGGAAATCCTGAATTTACCAAAGCCGGAACAAAAGCCGTCGGTCCCGGCAATGTTTCCACCTCAATTTCATTTTGTATGCATTCACGTACCAGTAAAAATCCCGGGTCCGATATTCCCGGAGTACCTGCATCGGTGACAAGAGCATAGGTCGTACCGGTTTTCAAGCTTTCAATGATATTTGAAACGGTTTTATGCTCATTGAACTGGTGATGGGATTTCATTGGGGTGGAAACCTGGATATGTTTTAACAGGCGACTTGTCAGCCGGGTATCCTCAGCCAAAATAATATCCACTTCTTTTAATATCCGAATGGCCCGGAGTGTAATATCCTCAAGATTACCGATTGGGGTTGGTACCAAATATAATTTCGACATGGCTTATTCATTTATTAAATCACAAAACCAAAACCGGCCAAAAATTTCTCCGGTATGTTGGTTTTTATATTCTTTTAAAGTAGTTTCACCCTTCATGAAATTTACAGGCATTTGAAAAACAGGCCCGTCATAAACAAATGTATGAAATTCACCATTTTCACCGCAAGGATCAATTCCATTGGGAAGACTTTTCAAAAAATCCCGGTTGAATTCACACCCTGCAAATTCCATTCTCATTTTCCGATCGTCAACACACACAACTATTGCCTTGAAACCATGGTCGATAAATTCATACGCTAAATCCAAAGATGGATTTTTCCATAGTGGAAAAACAGGGGTTAAACTTAGAGGGACAAACAAATTTTCCCGGTATGTCTTAATGTCTTCCAGGAAAATATCTCCAAAAACATGTTGCTCTAAGCCTTCTTTTCGATTATTAATAAGCATTGCAGTAAATGCTTTTTCGTAGATTTCCATGGATGGATTTTCAGGAAGAAACAATTTTTCCAAAGGAAGTCCAATATTGATTGCCTGTGCATCCAACAAACTTTCCCTTACACCATGCATGGATATCCTGTGAAATGGGAGGGATAATGTCGTTACCAGCTTTGCGATTTCAAAATCCGAATTATTTTTGATCCGGTTCAGGCACAATGCGGCATCTTTACCCCCGCTCCAATGTAAAATTGCTTTTTGTTTCAATGCTTAAAATGTTTTTTCAAACCTAACCAGCAAACGGAACAGGTCGTAATAATCAGTGAACGGAACATTTTCCGATGTATCATAAATATTATGGTATTCCTTACATTCATCTCCAAGTGTATAAATAAAAAAACAGGGAATGCCCCGGGCATAAAATGGATAATGATCGCTGTTGGCAGCTTCTCCCCGTTCACTGATCCCGTTTAACAAATCGTTTTCTGTGTTGATCTTTTGCAAGGTTTCAAATTCATTCCTGAAAACGGTACCATTAACCACTTTGATCCCCTGGCTGCCTGAACCGACCATATCGAGATTGATCAGAAAAACGATGTTTTCCAACGGAAACAATGGATGTGACGCATAATATGAGGATCCGATAAGGCCGGCTTCCTCTGCACTGAATGCCAAGAAAGCAATTGAAATATCAGGTTGATATTCCGGTTGAGAGTAATATTTTGCCAGATCCAGCAACGCAGCTGTTCCGCTGCCATTGTCATTGGCCCCTGGGAAATAAGTCTGGGAGCCCATTTTACCCAGGTGATCATAATGGGCAGTAAATACAAAAAAACTGTCAGGGTGCAATTTCCCCTCTACAAATCCTATGACATTTTGAGTAGGGTATTCCGGATAAAATTGATTTTCGACCACGATTGAAATGGTTTTGGAATCTTCCGCTATTTTATCCTTTTCTATTTGAATAGCAAAATAATCTTTCACCCGGTAACCATCCGAAACATGCCACCAGGGTTTGTCTTCCTGCAGATAGACGATTCCGGCAAATCCATAATCCAAATAGGTGGTGTCGAGCTCTTTGGAAAACTGCCGTTGATTTTTTGCGGTAACCAGCACTTTTCCTGTTAAATCAACCCTGGGAACATCAGTAAATTTGCCTGTTGAATCCCGTTCTAACCAAACTATATCAAATTTCCCATTCACCGATGGAGAGGAAGATAAAACTACATAATCCTCGCCCGGAATAAGTACTTTCCCATCAAGAACTACTTTAAGTGTATCAGGAAAAATATTGATCGGCATTTTGAAATTTTGAAAATAATTGTCGAGTTTTTTCAGACCAAATCGCTCATATTCATTGCGAATAAACTCTGCCGCGATTTTTTCTCCATTGTCCACATAACCCCTTCCGGCCATCCCTGGTGAAGTCAGTGTATCCAGCACCTTCCTCACATAGGTCAAATCCTGTGTGGATGCGCCCCAAAAAAGAGATAACAAAAAGAGCATCATTAAAAATTTTTTCATCCGGTTAACTGAATTTACGTTCTACAATTTCAACCAGTTGTTGATGGGCCTCCGAATCTTCTTTCCACCCGAAATTTCCTTCCAGGCTTTCAAGGAGGTTATGGGCATCTTCCAGAGAGGAGCATTTGTCAAGATTTTCAATCGTCTCGTTATAATCTTTCATATTCCCCTTGAAAAGCTCATTGATGAAAAAGAACTTTTCATTGATACCGATAACCTGCTTCAATCCGGTTATTTTACCGGATTTTTTAATCTTATCTGCAATGCTTACTTCAGATTTTTTCTCAGCGATTTTATCTTTCACTGTTACTTCATGCTTCCGTAACGGTGAATCCGCCGTTGTGGAAAACAGGTCAAATTTTTGTGATTCTGTTTTTTCAGTTGTTCCGGTTTTGGGAGCCAATGGTATTTCAATTTTTTCATCACCTATTAATGGCCCCTCATCAATAATTGCCGATTCGTGGCTTTCGGAGGTTTGAACCCGGGTCTTTTCATCAATGGCCTCAACCTCTTCCGATTTTTCTGATCCAACCATATTTTCTTCCGGAAGTTTTTCCAACTTCAATAAAAGATCATAAAGGTTCCGGCATTTTTCTTTCATCAGGTCAATTTCAATTTTAGAAATGTAAACAGCCGGTTGAATTTTTCCAATCAATTGCTTCAATTCATTAAGTGTAATATTTAAATCTTCAAACAAAATTTTCCGGTCCATATTAAGGTAATTTAAGTTGGAGTTCGTTCATATTAATTCCCTACATTTGTTGAGGAAAAGAGGGAATAAAATTAGTAAATTCTGAATACTCGATTTTATGTTTTTGGAGAATACCACAAAACAACCAAAAGGGGGAGGCTGGATTGAAGTTATCTGCGGATCAATGTTTTCAGGAAAAACCGAAGAACTGATCAGGCGGCTGAACCGGGCAAAAATTGCAAGGCAAAAGGTAGAAATTTACAAACCGGCCATCGATATCAGGTATGACAAGGATAAAGTGGTTTCACACGATGAGTCTTCAATCAAATCCACACCCGTACAGGCAGCATCACAGATTTTACTTTTGGCCAATGATGTGGATGTGGTAGGAATAGACGAGGCTCAATTTTTCGACAACGAACTGAGCAAGGTATGCAATTTGCTGGCCAATGACGGCATCCGGGTCATCGTTGCCGGGCTTGACATGGATTACCGGGGCAATCCCTTCGGCCCGATTCCCACATTGATGGCCACAGCCGAATACGTAACCAAGGTCCATGCGATTTGTATCGAATGCGGTAACCTGGCACAGTACAGCCACCGATTCGTAGAGGACGAAAATCTTGTACTATTGGGAGAAACCGACCGATATGTACCTTTATGCAGAAAATGTTTCCTCGAAAAGGGGAAGTAAGTGATTTATCCTGATTCAAATCCACTCTTTAGGATTAATTTATTAATTTTGCGCCTTCAAATTTTTTTGTCAATCAATTAAACTTCATCATGAAAAAGTACATTGCGCTTACCATTTTGCTGAATATTGCATTATTGATTAATGTTCACTCTCAAGGACAAAATCAAATTAAGGTTCTGATCAAAACCAGTATGGGAAACATAACGGCTGTATTGTATAATGAAACCCCCCAACACCGTGATAATTTCATCAAACTTGTAAAAGAAGGCTGGTATGAAGGCTCGCCCTTCCACCGGGTAATCAATAATTTTATGATCCAGGGCGGTCAAAATGCCGATGGCAGGCTGGATCCCGGGTATACAATCCCTGCAGAATTCGTTCCGGGATTGTACCATAAAAAAGGAGCGCTTGCGGCTGCAAGACAGGGTGATCAGGTCAATCCTGAGAAAGCTTCCTCCGGCTCACAGTTTTACATGGTCCAGGGAACAGTTCTAAACGATGAAAGCATGGAAATGTATGAAAAAAGGTATGGCATCACCATGACCGAAGAACAAAAGAAAACATACAAAACCATCGGTGGAACACCCCACCTGGATGGTAGTTACACGGTTTTTGGCGAAGTGATCAACGGCCTGGATATAATTGATAAAATTGCAGCTGTAAAAACCGATAAAGCCAGTAAACCCCTTGAGCCGGTAACCATGTCGATAAGCATTATTGAATAGAATTCCCCAATGAAAGACCTTATCCCCAAATACCTGGATGAAATAAAATCCTTTACTGCCGATTCGCAGGAACAGTTGGAAAATTTCAGGGTAAAATTCCTGAGTAAAAAAGGAATTATTCCAGGGTTGTTTGCCGTGCTGAAAGACATTGCTCCGGAAGACAGGAAAGAAATGGGGGTGCTGTTGAATGAACTGAAAAACTCAGCCCTGGAAAAGGTAAATGAACTGAAATCGGGCCTGGAAGAACAAGCCGGAAAAAAAATCGATGTGATCGATTTGACTCTCCCGGCTAACTTCAGTACACTGGGGTCAAAGCACCCGCTGTCGATTGTGCGAAATGATATTATCAACATTTTTTCGAGGATAGGCTTCACCGTTGCCGAAGGTCCGGAAATAGAAGACGACTGGTATAATTTTTCCGCCTTGAATTTCCCCGAGGAACACCCGGCAAGGGACATGCAGGATACTTTTTTCATCGAAAAAAAGCCCGATACGGTACTGAGAACACACACATCCTCGGTTCAGATCAGGGTGATGGAAAAACAAAAACCTCCCATCAGGGCGATCTTCCCCGGAAGGGTTTTCAGGAATGAAGCCATTTCGGCTCGTGCCCATTGCATTTTCCACCAGGTCGAAGGACTATATATTGATGAGAATGTTTCCTTTGCCGACCTGAAGCAGACACTTTATTATTTTGCCACCGAATTTTTCGGAGCCGGAACACAGATCAGGCTTCGTCCTTCATTTTTCCCATTTACCGAACCTTCGGCTGAAATGGATATTTCCTGCTTTATCTGTCATGGGAAAGGTTGTAAAATATGCAAGAAAACAGGATGGGTAGAAATCCTTGGGTGTGGAATGGTTGATCCGAATGTCCTGGAAAATTGCAATATCGACAGTGAAAAATACACCGGATTCGCATTTGGAATGGGTATTGAGCGCATCGCCATGCTCAAATACCAGATCGATGATATCCGGCTGTTTTTCGAAAATGATGTCCGCTTCCTGAAACAATTTGAATCAACACATTCATAATCTAACCCTGGTTATCAATATAACGGGAAAATGATAAAACGCCTGTTTGATATCTTCTTTTCATTAATTTTTATAATTCTGCTTTTACCTTTTTTCATGATTATCGCCTTGGTCATCTTACTGGACACCGGTTCAAATCCGGTTTATTTACAAAAACGGGTCGGTAAAAACAACCGGGATTTTACCCTATTTAAGTTCAGGACGATGCACAAATATGCGGATATTGAAGGGCTGCTGACTGTTGGCAATAACGATCGACGGATCACCAAAACCGGTATGTGGCTCAGGAAAAATAAACTTGACGAATTGCCGCAATTATTAAATATCCTGTTGGGAAAGATGAGTTTTGTCGGACCAAGACCGGAAGTGAGAAAATATGTCAATTTATATTCAAGAGAACAAAAACAGGTTTTAACCGTTAGGCCGGGATTAACCGATTATGCTTCGCTGGAGTACATCAATGAAAATGAAATCCTTTCGAAATATGAAAATCCTGAAAAAGCCTATGTCGAAATTATCATGCCGGCCAAGCTCAAATTAAACCTTAAATACATTGAAAATAATAGTTTACTAACCGATCTTAAAATCATCCTTTCTACTGTTTTGGGTATTTTTCGTTGAGACGGAGTAAGTTGATTTATAGGATCTGGTTAAATGTGGGTTATCAGAACTTTCAACTCAGCCACTTTTTCATTATGACCCAGTTTATCAAATACAAAAATCATATTTTCAATCAATCTTCGAATGATAGAAATGTTATCGCAGGGTTTGTAGTACGATTCGTCTGCTTTTAATTTCAAGTGCTTGATAAACATTTCTATTTCACGGCTGGTAAATACCGCCCCCTTGTTGAATGGATTTATGTAAAACAAAACTTCGTTTTCATTGACGGAAGGTATCAATTCTTCAAACAATTCATCCAGGTAAGCCAGGATGAAATGCTGCGGAAGGTTGACCCCGAAAACAGGCAGGTTGAGCTTCTGGGCAAGGACAATATAAAGGATTCCGATGCTCAGGTGGTTTCCTTTTTTTGTTTCAAGTAAATTATTAA
>JAFGBL010000213.1 GCA_016933115.1 Bacteroidales bacterium
TGTCGATCATTCAACAAGTGGATTTATTACGGGCGGTCAAATATATTATAACGTTTTCGATTCTCTTTCACTAAAAAAATCACAGGAGCTCGATGAAATTTTCAACAATCTCAATAAAAGAGGCGTTTTTAATGGTACTGTGCTATATTCGGAAAATGGAAAGGTAGTTTTTGAAGGAGCTTATGGGTATTCGGATTTTGGGAAAAGGGATTCACTGACCGTGCATTCATCATTTCAGCTTGCCTCGGTTTCAAAAATGTTTACGGCAATGGCAGTGATGATCTTGAAACAACAAGGTAAACTTAATTACGACGCGGACATTACTCAGTTTATTCCTGAATTCCCGTATGAGGGAATTACCATCCGGATGCTATTGAATCATCGTTCAGGACTTACCAGGTACATGTCGTTGGCCGATAAATATTGGGATATCAATAAACCTATAAACAATGAGCAGGTCATCGATCTGTTTGTAAAATATAAACCAGGGTCATACTTCAGACCGGACGATGGTTTCCATTATTGCAACACAAACTATGCACTTCTGGCTTCTGTTGTTGAACGGATTACCGGTGAAACATTTGACGTATTTGCAAAGGAAAATATATTTGATCCCCTGGAAATGAACGATTCATTTGTTTATAACCTGCATAGTGATAGCGTGATTCCTTACCAAATACCGGTGGGTGTTACGGGATACAAATACGGCGGTCGTTATGCCCGAAAAATGGGCAATTACTATTTGAATGGTGTTATGGGCGATAAAGGAGTTTATTCGTCGGTGGAGGACATGTTTAAATTTAATAGTGCACTCGACCAGGCAATTTTGGTCAGCCCGGAAACAATTTCAGAAGCTTTTAAACCTGGAAGCCCGGCTTTCTGGAAAAGAAAGGACAATTACGGTTTCGGGTGGCGAATCAAAGACCATGCTGACAGTACAGCCTACCATTTTGGCTGGTGGAAAGGTTTCCGGAGCTTTTACATCCGCGATATGAAAAATCAAAAATCGATTGTTGTTCTTACCAATATCGGCAAAGGTTTTTCTTCTGAAATATTATGGGATATCATGGAAGAAGAAACGACTGTTGAAGAATTACTATCAATCTATGCTCATTTAGAATAATTTTTGGTAAGTTTGACGCAACGATTATATCCAAATTTATATCATATTATTAAACAATTAAATAGGCAATCATGAAAAAATTTATCCCTATTTCAGGATTATTTGCGGTTTTAGCATTTTTATCGTCAATTGTTATTTTCGGACAGAACTATCCAACGGAAAAATTTCGGTATATTTCACCCAAACCCGGATCCGAATTTGTAAATCCGGCGAACAGTATTGCCGTCAGGCAGGGAGATGCCTTTAACAGACAGGCCCTCAGCAATGAATATTTCATTGTGAGAGGTTCATTGAGTGGCAATGTTCAGGGGAAGGTGAAATTGTCATCTGATGGGCAGACAATCATCTTTAACCCGGTCAACCCATTTAAATATGGCGAACAAATATTTGTAGAAATCAAGGAAGGATTGAAAACAATTTCGGGCAAGGAACTCGCAGGTTTAAAATTTGATTTCACAATTCAGCCGGTCGATAACACTCAAATGCTTATTGATTTTTACCAGACTGAATATGAACAAGAAATATCGATGATTGAAAGTCAAAATTCAGCCGGTTCTCAAATGGCCAATCCAGTCAAAATTTCCAACAATTATCCTGAAGATTTTCCGGCTCCATACATAACGGAAATGGATAATCCGACTGAAGGTTACATTTTTTGTACGCTTAGGGTTTCCCAGTCTCCCACCTACAAACATTATATTGCCATCCTCGATAAATATGGTGTGCCGGTATATTACCGGAAGGCACAAAATGTTCCCAATGATTTAAAGGTAATTCCCGAAGACAACCTTGCCTTCTGTAACTTCAATAATGCTGATGTTCCCAGTAATGCCTATTACGTCATGGACCAGTGGTTCGATGTGATTGATACATTGAAAATGGGCAATGGATATTATGTCGATCAACATGACATGCTTGTATTGGAAAGTGGCGATCGGATCATGATGGCTTATGATCCTCAACTGATCGATATGAGCCAGATTGTTCCTGGCGGTGATCCCAATGCTACAGTCATCGGATTTATTGTACAGCGACTCGATAGTGAGGATAATGTAACCTTCCAGTGGAGAAGTTGGGACTATTTTGAAATAACCGATGCTACAGATCTTGATTTGACATCAGACCGGATCGATTATGTGCATGGAAATGCTTTTGATCTGGATGATAATCAAACAACACTTTTGATGTCATGCAGGACTATGGATGAAATTACCAAAATAGATCTTGCAACAGGTGATATTATCTGGCGTTTGGGTTTGCATGCAATCAACAATGAATTTACATTTATCGATGATACCATTGGATTTTGCAGGCAGCATGATATTCGCGTTTTACCCAATGGGAATATAACATTGTATGACAACGGCAATTGTCATAATCCGGCATTCTCACAATCGTGGGAATATGCGCTGGATATAGTAAATATGACTGCTACTCCTGTCTGGAATTATATTCGTGATCCATTTGTGTACGGAAGTGCTACCGGAAGCTCCAGGAGGCATAATGATGGCAATACACTGATCTGTTGGGGATTTACAAACCCAATTGGGATGACCGAAGTGCGGCCGGATGGTTCAACTACCTGGGAGTTGAATGTTGTGGAAAACGGTGTGAATTATCGTGCCGTGAAATCGACCTGGGAAACAACCTTGTTTGAACTCAGCGAATATTCAGTAGATTTTGGAACCTATGACGATTATATTCCCTGGCCAAAAATTATTGTGATTACAAACAACAGCGATCAGGACATTGAAATCACCAGCACCCAGAATTACCTGAACAGTTATCAGGTTATTACTCCTTTACCACTTAATGTACCTGCCGGAGGATCCATTAATTTTCAGTTTCAATTATTCCCATCCGGCGGCGAAGAAGGCCACCTGGACGATGTTTTGACACTTAATTATGACTCATTTGTTTTGGACGACTTGCCACAGCGTATAGCAAGACAGATTGCCATTACAGCATACGTTCAGGATGATAATCCACCGGAAGCTGCGGTTGATCCAGTTGACGGATCAACTACAGTTCCGCTCAATACACAGGTTAAAATTAATTTCAATGAATCAGTTGTGAAGACGGATGGAAATACTTTAAAATCTATAGATATTCCGGATGTTATAGAGTTTCGTGAAACAGATGCTTCAGGACCGGCTGTTGAGTATACTGCCTTTATCGATGCCTGGAAACGGCAAATTGTAATTACTCCCCAACTGAAGTCGAATCAGCAATATTATGTTGAATTGAAAGCAAATTCGGTTTCGGACAAAGATGGAAATATTCTGGCAACAGCTGAAACCAGTACTTTCACAACAGAGGATGTTGAAGCTCCTGTGGTGGTTTTCTTTCCCGAAGATAGTGCTGTGGATGTGAAGCGAAATGTTGTAGTGACGATTACTTTCAACGAAAAAATATTCAAATCTGGTGGGGATGAGATCACTGATGCCGACCTGCCTGAAATGCTCGTTTATAAGGAGACTGATACATTAGGAGTAGATGTTGTTTATACGGCTGTTTTAAATGAGGACAAAACCGAAATTCAAATCATGGCTGATGAAGATTTGGTGGAATTCCAGCAGTATTATGTTGCGTTTTTGGGCAACATGGTCCAGGATGAAGCAGGAAATATGGTTGAAATGGGCAAATCAATAACGTTTACGACCGGTGATGAGTTCGGCATTAATGACTACAATTGGAATTCCACTGTGAGGGTGTTTCCCAATCCGAATAAAGGTTTGATGACGCTGGAATTTTCCAGCAATGATCCTAAATCGATAGAGCTATTCAATGCCAAAGGAAAGGTCATTTTTGCCTCACAAAGTGTTGTTGGGAATATTTTATCAATTGATATTTCAAATCAACCTCTGGGCATCTATTTCATCCGGGTAATTAATCTTGGATCGGGTGTGTCATCAGAACTTAAAGTAATTAAGAATTAGGTTTTAAAAGTTCTTGACGGAAGGGCATTTTTTTATACCCTTCTATAGTTTTGAATAAATGAAATATAAGTAATGACCAGGGCTTTCCAATTGGGTATTCTTATATCGGTGCTGGCTGTAGTTTTTATTCTGCCTCTGTCGGTAAAATCCCAGGTATTTGACAAATCTGCGTATCGATATATTTCACCCTTACCAGGATCAAAGTATATAATGCCTGAAAATAATATTGCCGTTCGGCAGGGTGAACCTCTTGTAGCTGGCAGTGCAGATCATGTCAGGTTTGAAGTTAGGGGAACCAAAAGCGGTATGCATCTGGGTAGGATTTTACTTTCGGATGATAACAAAACTTTGATTTTTATACCCCACATTCCATTTTTATTGGGTGAAAGGGTAACTGTAAAAATTGACGGAATCGTACGGACTGTTTCAGGTAAGTCGATGTTACCGGTTGAATTTTATTTTGATATAGCGCCCACCCTGGTAAAATTGCCTTCAGGTTATTCTAACGAAATTTCATTTAATAGAACCAAACATCAAATCTCTGTATTTTTAGAAGAGAAAATTGTTCAATCAACGAATGATAATGATCTGCCGGATGATTTTCCTGAAATTTCAATAGTAAGTTCCAATAATCCCCCTGAAGACGGTTATTATTTTGTCAGCCCCTTTGGCTACTGGGGCTGGTTCCCTGAAAATGTCCCCTATCTGGTCATCATGGATTATTTTGGAGTGCCGGTCTTTTACAGAAGGTTATCTTCGGATGCCTACGATTTGAAGTTGCAGCAAAATGGGAAATTAACGTATTATAATAATGAATGGGCTGCTTTGAAAAATCTGGTGATGGATAGTTCTTTCAATATTATTGACGAGCTTTCGATGCAGAATGGATATTCCACGGATTTTCATGAATGTTTGTTGCTTTCAAATGGCCATGCTTTCGTAACGGGTACCGATCCGCAAATTGTCAACATGGATACGGTAGTACCGGGGGGATATTCACAGGCTACTGTTGTAGGCTGGGTTTTTCAGGAATTGGACCAAAACAAGAATGTGGTTTTTCAATGGCGAAGCTGGGACCACTACCTCATCACGGATGCTGATGAGCATATAAATTTATATGATACAATCATTGATGCGGTGCATGGGAACTCCATTGAAGTTTATTCTGATAATTCATTGTTGCTTTCTGCACGCAACCTGAATGAGATTACCAAAATCGACTGGAATACGGGCGAGATCATTTGGAGATTGGGTGGCGAAAACAATATGTTTGATTTTGTCGATGATCCCCTTGGCTTTTCGCGCCAGCATGATTGCAGGAAACTATCAAACGGCCATATTACTATTTTCGATAATGGCTCATACCACCCCGACCCGCAGTTTTCGAGCTGTCTGGAATACGAAATAAACGAGGATGATATGACCGTTTTACTTTTGCGTCGGTTGAGAGACCAACCGGACAATTTTGGAACCATCATGGGAAGTTGTCAACAATCAATCTCAGGTAATTTTATTGCAGGTTGGGGGTCAGGAGTGCCTGCCATAACGGAATTCAATACCGATAATGAAATTGTAAACGAAATATACATTGAAGGTATTAACTACAGGGCTTACCGTTTTCCCTGGCAAACAAGTTATTTTGAAATCGATGCAGATTCTGTTCATTTCGGATATATCTGGTATCAGGATACCCTGGTAAAAAATATAACGGTTACAAATTATCAGGATTTTGCCATTGATTTAACCGGCTTTTTTATTACAAACGAAAATTTCAAAATTCTGGATGAGTTCCCAATTGCAATTGATGCAGGTGGGCAAAAAACAATCCAGGTTGAATTTAATCCGCAGGATACAGGTTATTTCTCAGGCCGGATCACACTCAATTCGGACATCAATACCGAAGAACTTACGCAACGGATCGCACAACAAATTGACGTGATGGGAATTGCAACCGAAGGTCAGGTGGTGGAATCACACAATACTTTGTCAGCATCGGTTTATCCGGTTCCGGCGGTGGATTTGATCAGGATCAAACTGGAGGAAAATTCTACCGTTGAATTGTTTATCTTCAATCAGCTGGAAGAGTTGGTTCAAAGCAAAATCCTAAATAACGAAACAACTTTTGTTTGGAGCATCGCCTCTTTGCCTAAAGGAATTTATTACATTAAAATTATTGAACCCAGTAGCGGTAAGAGGTTTACACAAAAAATTATCAAAGTATAACTTTATTAAATAAATGATCATGACCAAAAGAGGCTTATTTGGTTTAATGCTTTTTATTGCTTTAGCTGCAAATAGTCAAAATCATGTTGATTTAAAATATATATCGCCCTTACCCGGTTCAATTTATATTATGCCGCAGAATAACGTGGCTATCCGTTACGGCGAAAAGTTTGATATTTTATCAATTAAAATTTCGGCCATTAGGGTTTATAATTCCAGACAAGAGGAAATCTTTGGCGATTTGGTATTATCGGATGACGAAAAGACATTGATTTATAGGCCTTTTAAGCCATATCCACTTGGAGATAAAATTTATGTCGAGGTAGCGGAGGGCCTGAAAACCGTAAGTGGAAAATTCATTCATCCGGTTAATTTCTGTTTTACTGTAACTCCAAAAGTAATTGATATTACAAAATTGGCTTGCTTTAAAGAACTAATCGGGGTTCCTGAAATGCCCGACCATCCAATTCCTCCGGTTAGGAATAAAAATTCCAACAATGATCTTCCCGAGAACTTTCCTGTAATAGATATTGTCCAGAACAACTTACCTGATAACGGACAGTACTATTTCTTTGCACCCAACAACGACTGGGGTTCTTTTCCAATCGATCCTTACCTTATAATTACCGACAGGGCTGGTATTCCGGTATATTACAGAAAAATGGTATCGTCGGCCTACGATCTTAAGATACAACCAAACGGATTTCTTTCCTTTAGTTCATATTCACCTTTTTGGGGAAATATTATAATGGACAGCTCGTACCGCGTCATTGACAAGTACACCATGGGCAATGGATACACTTACACCGATTTTCACGAATTTAAGATTTTAGAAAATGGGCATGCTTTTGTGATGACATTCGATAGCCAACTGATCGGAATGGATACGGTTGTCCCTGGTGGTGATCCCAATGCAGTTGTATTGGGCTGGGTCTTTCAGGAGCTCGATAGCGATAAAAATGTGATTTTTCAATGGCGTAACTGGGATCACTATCAAATTACGGATGCAGATGAATATGTAGATTTGACCGGCTCTTTGGTTGATTGCGTGCATGGAAATTCTATTGAAATTTATTCGGATAGCGCACTTTTATTATCACCCCGGAACCTTAATGAAATAACCAAAATTGACTGGAATACCGGTGATATTATCTGGCGATTGGGAGGAGAAAATAATATGTTCGATTTTGTCAACGATCCATTAGGATTTTCACGCCAGCATGATTGCCGGAAAATCTCCAATGGAAATATCACCTTGTTCGATAACGGTCAGTACCATCCTGAACCGATGTTTTCAAGTGTTGTGGAGTACGAGCTTGATGAAATTAATATGACAGCTACCCTGGTTCGGAGACTCCAAAATGATCCTGATATTTTCGGTATGGTGATGGGAAATGCCCAGGAAACACCTGATTCAAATATTGTAACCGGCTGGGGTTCGGGAGCTTTGAGTATTACTGAGTTTAATCCAAATGGGGATATTGAATTTGTCATGGGATTTAATGCCATGAATTATCGCGCTTATCGATTTCCGTGGAAAACCAACTATTTTCTGCCACAAGTCGATTCATTGATTTTTGATGAAATCACATACAATGATTCAACCGCCAATACCTTTCAGGTTTATAATCCTCAAAGCCATGAAATTCAGATCACTGGCGATTCGCTTCGGACTTGGTTTTTTAGGGTACAAAATCCTTATCCCTTTTCGATTCCTGCCGGTAATTCTGCTGAAATTTCCGTTATGTTTAAACCCGATACCATTGGTGAATTCAGGGATGTACTCACACTCAATTCGGATATAAACAGCGACACACTGATACAACGTATTGCCATACAAGTGAAACTGGCCGGGCATGCAACTCCCGTTCCGGCTGTTCATGATCATCTGGAAGATCAGATATACCTTTATCCCAATCCGGCCAGGGATCATATATTGGTTCATGTTCCTGAATTTGCCGGAGAAGCAGACTTGTGTATATTTGATATAAATGGTCGGCTGGTAAGTCGAGCTAAAATACATCGGGGGATTAATAAAGTCTCAATTTCAGTTTTATCACCGGGTGTTTATAATTTAATACTGGATTTTAAGGAGGATAAAAATTCTATCTTCAAAAGGATTATCAAATATTGATTATTGATTCAATACCAGCTTAAACCCTACTCCGTGCACATTGATCAATTCGATGTCAGGATCTGATTTCAGGTATTTCCTCAGTTTGGTCACGTAAACATCCATGCTGCGGGCATTAAAATAGCTATCGTCGTTCCAGATTTTTTTCAGCGCCACACTCCTGTCGAGCACTTCATTCAGGTTGTCGCATAAAAGCTTGAGTAATTCTGACTCTTTGGAAGTCAATTTTTGCTCATCATCCTGGTATTTGAGGATCTGCCGGTTGTAATCGAATGTCAATTTACCGATTTCATAAAATGTTTTGGATGAATCGGCAGAAGCCCGCTCATTTGATCTGCGAACAATGGCCCGCATCCGCATCAGCAATTCCTCCATACTGAATGGTTTGGTAAGGTAATCATCTGCTCCCAATTCGAATCCCTTGATTTTATCTTCCTGCATCGATTTGGCCGTTAGAAAAAGGATCGGAATTTTCCCATCCACCTGCCTGATTTCCTTGGCCAGGGTAAATCCGTCTTTAATTGGCATCATGACATCCACAATGCAAAAGTCAAATTTGTCTTTCCTGAACTTTTCAAAAGCTTCCTGCCCGTTCACGCATAGGATGGTTGGAAAACCTTTTGCATCCAAATATGATTTTAATACTGATCCGAGGTTTTTATCGTCCTCAGCTAAGAGAACATTAATTTTTTCATCTTCCATGATTAGTTACTGGAATTATTGACCGGTAAATATATGATAAATTTCGATCCCTTGTTCAATTCACTTTCCAGGGTAATCTTTCCTTCGTGCTGCTCCACTATTGCTTTTACGTAACTTAGCCCTAAGCCAAATCCTTTCACATTGTGGATATTACCGGTAGGAACGCGATACAGTTTCTCAAAAATTTTCTTTTGGTTTGATTTACTGATCCCCGGACCATTATCCCCAACCGAAATCAACAATCCGCTGTACGAATTTTCGGTTACGATTTCAATCTGTGGCTGGTCGACGGTGTATTTGTTGGCATTGTCCAACAAGTTGAAAATAACATTTGTAATGTGCACTTTGTCAGCAAAAACGTTGTAATTCCCAGCGCCATACCGGGTAATGATCTTCCCGCCTTTTTTTTCTACCTGCAACTTAATTTTATTGATTGCTTCTGATATGACCTCATGAATATCAACCTGCTCTTTTTTCAGCAATATCTGGCCTTTTTCCAGAGAAGCCGACTGTAGTATCCGTTCGGCCATACCGCCCAACCTTTTGTTCTCTTCACTAATTACATTGATATAATTGTTGTAAAGGTTTTCCGATTTAATGATGTCCTTATCGCCAAGGGCTTCACAGGCTAACGAAATCGTAGAAATGGGTGTTTTAAATTCGTGGGTCATATTATTGATGAAATCGTTCTTGATTTCAGAAAGCTTTTTTTGCCTCAAAATGGTCATAATGGTGTATGCAAATGAAAGGATGATCACGATAAGAAAAACAATTGAAATGGAGAGCGTTCTCCATAATTGAGTAATTAAGAAACGTTTTTCGTTGGGGAAATAGATCATCAGGTAGTCAGTGCTCGATTTTAAATCGCTGGGGAACAGTGTAAAAGGAAAACCTTCATTTAGCAACTCCTTGGGATATTTTCCCGTTTTTTGGATGGGCATCAAATTTCTTACAGGGTTGAAAACTCCAAATTCATAATCGGTTTTGATCCCTTTATTCATCAATTCAGATGAAATCAAGGAATCCAGAATATTTGCATTTACCCTGATTTCAATGGGTATATTGCTGTAATCAAAGATCATTTTACCCAGTACATCCTGGGTAATAATGGATTTTCTCATGAATTTGTCCAGGTCGTCGGCACCCCACAAAAAGTTTCCATCCTGAAAAAGGGTCTGATTTATCGAGTCGATCGACTGTAACCACTTTTGCCGTTGCTGCATGAAATTCATCTGGTTTTTGAGTTGTTTTGCAGCTTCCAGCCTCTCCAGGTTATAGACCACGTTCGATATGGCTTCATTTACGCTTCGTACAAAACCGGCCTCCTTCACCGTAATGGCATTCCTGATCCAGTACGATTGGATGACCATCAATCCAACCAACGCAATGGTCATAATCACAATGATGAATACAAATGCTTTACGGTTCATAATCACAAAAATACGCTTTGGGAAATGAGTTTATTTCGTTTTTAACTTTTCTTAACTTTTGATTTGGTGGTAGTTGGTTTTGGCATGATTTCTGAAAATTCAAGGCGTCAAACAACTGTAAAGTTCTTTTCATATCACTAAAAAAGCCTTAACGATTTATGGGAATTTTACATGTGCTTGAATTTTACACTCTAATATTTGGTTTTTGGTTTTTGGTTTGAAGGGTGCAGCATGGAAGCTGCACCCTTTTATTTTTAGGGCTTTTATAAAAACAGATATTTGTTTTTCATGATTCAGTTGCCTAAAAACCCAGGATATTTTTCTTTTCCCAACCCCGCCAATAATCTCTATTTAGCTTCCAAAAATTGGAAAATGAATGTCTTAAATTGGGATATGAAATTTGAAATTTCTCTTGGAGCCATTAAAATTTATTTTAATTCTAAATATTAAAATGCTTAAAATTGTAAGTCCATAAAATCTGATCCACATGATAAAACAAATTATTTTTTTGATCTCATTACTCGTAACACTGGGTGTTTTTTTCTATACCGTCCGCCGGATTTATAATTTTTTAAAACTGACCAAACCATTTCCTATAAAGGATTATGGGAAACGGTTTAAGCTCATGATGGAGGTGGCCATCGGGCAAACGAAAATTTTACGGTTTCCTTTCGTGGGCATTTTACACGCTCTGGTGTTCTGGGGATTTCTGGTGATCCTGATCGGCAGCATCGAAATGGTGATCGATGGTTTATTCAGAACCGAAAGGGTTATGAGCTCCCTGGGGATCGTTTATGATATAATAATAGCTTCAGGGGATATTTTTGCCTTTGTCATTGCGATCGCGATTCTTGTATTCCTGGGCCGAAGGTTATTGATCAAAGTCAACCGGTTCGAAGGCATTGAAATGAAGCACAAATCGCACATGGATGCCAACATCGCCCTGACCCTTATTTTACTTTTAATGATCTCTCTTCTTGGAATGAATACCTATTATCTGATCCTTCATCCGGATAACCATGTCGGCTATTTCCCGGTGAGTATGTTAATCGTCAATGAATTTATTCCTTTGCATTCTATCAACTACAACACTGCCCATTTCCTGCACGAATTTTACTGGTGGACACACATTTTGCTGATTTTCCTGTTTGCGAATATTTTACCCTATTCCAAGCACTTTCATGTTTTCCTGTCGGTCCCCAATGTTTTCCTGGCAAGGTTGGAACCGCTGGGTGTTCTTTACAATATGCCTGAGATCACCCAAGAGGTGAAACTGATGATGAATCCTGATACTGCATTTGCAGCTCCTGCAGAAACGGATGCACCTCCAGCAAGGTTTGGGGTGAAGGATGTGGAGGATATTACCTGGAAAAATTATCTCGATTCACTTACCTGCACCGAATGCGGACGATGCACTTCGGTTTGTCCGGCAAATATTACGGGTAAAAAGTTGTCACCACGTAAAATCATAATGGATGTGAGGGCAAGGATGAAGGAGAAAGGACCCGGCCTGCTTAAAGTTGGAAAGGATTTTGACGACCAGAAGGCTCTGATCAATGAAAATTACATCACGCCTGAGGAATTGTGGGCCTGTACTACTTGCAATGCCTGTGCTCAGGAATGTCCGGTAAATATTAATCATCCATCCATCATCGTGGATATGCGGCGTTACCTTGTGATGGAAGAGTCGGCAGCACCCGGCGAACTGAACGCCATGTTTTCCAATATCGAAAACAACGGGGCTCCCTGGCAATTTTCGCCCGAGGACAGGATGTTGTGGGCAGAGGGATTGGAAGTACCTTTAATGGCTGATAAACTGGCCAGAGGTGAAAACCCAGAATTCCTGTTCTGGGTGGGATCGGCAGGCGCTTTTGACGACCGGTACAAAAAGGTGACCCGTGAATTCGTTAAAATACTCAATCATCTTAAAATCGATTATGCAGTGCTTGGAGTGGAAGAAACCGACAGCGGCGATATCGCCCGTCGCTCAGGCAACGAAATGCTTTACCAAATGCAGGCCATGATGAACGTGGAGATCATGAACGGTTATGAAGTGAAAAAGATCGTCACTTGTTGTCCCCATGATTTTAACACACTGAAAAACGAATATACTGAGTTTGGCGGCAATTATGAAGTGGTGCACCACTCACAGTTCCTGCAGGACCTGATCAAAAAAGGGAAAGTAAACATTTCCAACGGGAAATTTAAAGATCGTAAGATCACCTTTCACGATCCCTGCTATCTTGGACGCGGCAATGGTGAATACGATGCTCCCCGTGATGTACTGAATGCCATTCCATCCGAAAAAGTCGAGATGAAACGAAGTAAAAGTTTTGGATTGTGCTGCGGCGCCGGAGGGGGGCAAATGTTCAAGGAAGCTGAAAAGGGTAATAAGGAGGTATTTATCGAACGCACTGAAGAAGCCATTGAAACGGGTGCCGACATCATCTGTACTGCATGCCCCTTTTGCATGACTATGATGACGGATGGCATCAAATACAAAAACAAGGAAGAGGAGATGAAGAATTATGACATTGCCGAGTTGGTGTCGATGTCGATGGATTTATAACATTTGTTAATATCGAAACTTATTTGTCCTTATGAACAAAGTGAAGAATCTGTTATTTATATTTAACAGATTCTTCGTTGCACTCAGAATGACAAATTTTTTTTTCAGTTTGAACCGGTCCGACCTATTGTCGTATCTAATTTTCCGATTTAAATTCCTTCACTGCTTCAATCAGATCCGGGAGCACTTTTTGCACATCCCCGATAACTCCGTAATCGGCTGCTTCAAAAATGGGGGCCTCATGATCCTTATTGATGGCTACGATGCATTTCGATGAACTTACGCCGGCAAGGTGCTGGATAGCGCCTGAGATTCCAGCGGCAATGTATAAATTTGGGGCAATGATCTTTCCTGTCTGACCGGTATGCTCCTCGTGTGGCCTCCACCCTTTATCGGATACTGGACGTGAACATGCTGTTGCTGCTCCCAGCAAACCGGCCAGCTCTTCGATCGGGCCCCAGTTTTCAGGGCCTTTCATGCCACGTCCTCCGGATACAACGATTTCGGCATCAGTTAACAATACCTTGCCGGTGACTTTTTTCACATCTTTCACTTCAGTCCTGAAGTCGTTATCGGAAAGTTGTGGTTCAAAAGACTCTATTCTTGCTTTATTTTCGGTTTCTTTAATCCCATATGAGTTCTGGGCAAGCGTCAGAATTTTATTAACCGAGTTGATTTTTACATTGGCAAACGCCTTCCCGGTAAAGGTCTTTTTCTGAACTATAAACGGATCGGTACTTGATGGCATAGCATTTACGCCCGAAACCAATCCGGCCTTTAATTTTACGGATACTCTCGGAGCGAGCGCTTTACCGGTGAAATTATTGCTTAAAATCACCACAGTTGCACCTTCTTTTTCTGCAACCTGCGAAATAATGGAACTGTACGCCGAATTGATCAGGTGATTCAGTTTGCCATTTTTGACTTCGATGATCTTATCGGAACCGTAATCACCGAGTTTTTTTAATTCACCCTGATCCACATCGCCAATGGAAATAACTATCAGGGATGTGCCCATCATATCGGCGATTCCTTTACCATATGACACAAGTTCATAACTCAACTTTTTGAATTTTCCGTCCCAGTTTTCTGTATATACTAAAATTGACATGATTCTAACTTGTTTTATATTTTACAAAACTTTTGCTTCGGTATGCAACAGGTTCACCAGTTCTTTCATGTTTTCAGGGTCAACCATTTTGCAGGCTGCCTTGGCAGGAGGCAAGCTGAAATCGACAAATTCTGTCAGGCTTTCGGTTTCGACAGGCTCCACAACTTTGAGCGGTTTTTGCCTGGCCATCATGATCCCCCTCATGGAAGGGATCCTTGGTTCGAGGGCAACCCCTTTTTGGATGATCGCAACAAACGGAAGCTGGGTGGCCAAAACCTCGGATCCGCCGTCAATTTCCCTTTTCAGGACAACATTATCTCCTTCAACATCAATTTTTGATACGGAAGAAACGTTTGGAATACTCAGTAATTCTGCTATCATACCACCTACTGCAGATCCATTATAATCGCTCGACTCAATACCCGCGATGATCATATCATAACCTTCATCCTTAATGGCGGCAGCAATCTGGCTGGCCACAAAATAAGCATCCTTCGGTTCTGCATTTATCCTTATGGCATCATCGGCACCGATGGCCAACGCTTTTCTCAATGTCGGCTCTGCTCCGTGGCTTCCCACGCTGATCACACTCACTTTTTCGATCTTACCGCCCGATCCTTCCTTCAATTCCAGCGCTCTTGTGAGTGCCAGTTCATCCCACGGATTGATGATCCATTGCACACCGTTGGTATCAAAAGCCTTGTTGTCATTCACAAACCTGATCTTAGTGGTGGTATCAGGAACGTTGCTTATGCAAATTAAAATTTTCATTTTTTTTTATTTTGATCCAAGTATATTTTGTAAATGTTGTGGCGAACAAAGATATAACTCTTTTTCAATTCGTCCATCAAATATTGATGAGAGGTCAATCTCTCAAAAGGGTCCGTGATATCACAATCTTCTGAATCTCGGAAGTCCCCTCATAAATTTGGGTCAGTTTGGCTTCGCGCATTAATCTTTCCACGTGATATTCTTTTACATAGCCGTATCCGCCGTGGATCTGAACAGCCTCAGTGGTTACTTCCATTGCGATGTCGGCGCAATATTGTTTGGCCATGGAACTCGCAATTGCAAAGGGTTTTTTGTTATCCTTCAGCCATGCGGCTTTCAGGCAGAGGTTGCGGGCGTTTTCCACTTTTACAGCCATTTCTGCAATTTTAAATGCAATGGCCTGGTGGTTAGCGATCTCTGTACCGAAGGCTTTTCTTTCTTTGGCATATTGAATGGAACGTTCCAGTGCTCCGGATGCTAAACCAAGTGCCTGGGCAGCAATTCCGATGCGGCCGGCCTCCAGTGTCTTCATGGCAAATTTAAATCCGAAGCCGTCTTCGCCAATCCTGTTTTCCCTGGGAACTTTCACATCAGTGAACATCACCGAGTGGGTATCGGAACTGCGCATTCCCATTTTGTCTTCATGGGGTCCAAGACTAATGCCTGGGGTATCTTTCTCTAATATGAAAGCATTAATCCCGTGATGTTTTTTCTCAGGATGGGTTTGGGCGATTAGAATATATATGGAGCCGCTATGGGCATTGGTGATCCAGTTTTTGGTGCCGTTCACCAGGTAATAATCTCCCTTGTCCTCTGCTGTAGTTCGCTGCATGGTGGCATCCGAACCTGCTTCCGGTTCCGAGAGCAAAAAAGCTCCGATTTTTCTTCCGGTGGCCAGGTCAGGGAGGTATTTTTGTTTTTGCTCTTCGGTTCCGTATTTATTGATCCCATAGCAAACCAAAGAATTATTTACCGACATGATCACACTTACCGAAGAATCTACTTTGGAAATTTCTTCCATAGCCAGCACATAGGAAACGGTGTCCATACCGCCGCCTTCGTATTTTGGATCCATCATCATGCCCATGAAACCCAGTTCCGACATGGTTTTAACGTGTTTGGTCGGGTATTCCGCTTTGTAATCACGCTCAATGACATCGGTGATCAGATCGCGCTGTGCAAAATCTCTGGCTGCCTGCCGTATCATGAGTTGTTCTTCGGTAAATTCAAAATTCATTTTTATTGTTTTATGGATTTATAACAAATTCAAGCATTTCGGTTGCCCAAAAATATAGAAAAATTATTTTATAATAAAATAAAGTGAAAGAGCAAATATTGTAAAATTTCCAGACAATACTTCTCAAATCACTTTTCGCCAGTTCGAACTCTTCCACAATTTCCTTCAAAATCTCTGTTTCTAGGCGAAGTCTCCAGAGGTTATGCTGAGGGACAAGCAGTAATAGTTTTAACTCAAACTTTTCAAATCATTTTTCGCCACTTCATATTCTTCCATAATTTCCTTCAAAATCTCCGCAGCCGGTTTAATTTCATTGATCATTCCCGAAACCTGCCCGATCTCCAATTCACCTTCATCAAGATCGCCTTCGAACATCCCTTTTTTGGCCCTCGCCCTCCCAAGCAGTTCCATCAACTCTTCCCGGCTCGCTCCCCTGTCCTCAGCCCCCTGTACCTTTTGGTAAAAACTGTTTTTGATCAATCGCACCGGTACCAGTTTTTTCAACACCAATTTGGTGCTTCCTTCCGAAGCTTCCACAATGGCTTTTTTAAAATTCTCATGACCGGAAGATTCCACCGATGCGGCAAAACGGCTACCAACCTGAACGCCATCCGCACCCAATGCCACGGCAGCCAGCATGGCCCTCCCGGAAGCAATCCCTCCGGCAGCAATCAGCGGCAACGAAACTGCCTTCCTGACCTGTGGTATCAAAACCATAGTAGTTGTTTCATCGGAGCCATTGTGCCCCCCTGCTTCAAAACCTTCGGCAACGACGGCATCCACCCCGGCTTCCTGGGCCTTGAGGGCAAACTTCACACCCGCCACCACGTGTACAACCGTAATTCCATGGTTCTTTAAAAGCGAGGTATATTTTTTCGGATTACCGGCAGAAGAGAAAACGATCTTCACCCCCTCTTCGATGATGATGTTGATGTGGTCGTCGATCTGGGGATAAATCAGCGGGACATTAACTCCGAAGGGCTTGTTGGTGGCGGCCCTGCATTTCCGGATGTGGTGTCGGAGGATTTCGGGGTACATTGACCCTGAACCGATCAGTCCGAGACCGCCTGCGTTGCTCACTGCGGAAGCCAGCTCCCATCCGCTGCACCAGATCATTCCTGCCTGGATGATGGGATATTGGATGTTGAATAATTGTATTATTTTATTCATTATCTTGATGTTAAACCGGTTAATTTGTCAAACTGGGTAAATCTGTTGAACCAGTTAAAATTGGAGATGATAGAAGTTAAATTGAGCCAAATTATCATTTTAATTTTTTAGACTTTCAAAAATATGAAAAAGAAAATAGAAATTTCGAAAGGTTTTGAGCGAGAGGAGCAAAAGAGCCGGAGGCATTTTTGAAACTCAGCGATGAAGAGCGGTTCATCAGGAAATATGAAGTCTCTGAGGTCATGCTTTAAATCCAATATGAAAACGGGGTATTGCCCGAAGACGATAATTTTACTTTGACAAAATAAAATTCTTGCCCAAAAACAAACCGGAAATTAATTAAACGAGGGAATCCCCGTTATTTCATTTCCGGTGATCAAAAGATGAATGTCGTGCGTACCCTCGTAGGTGATGACCGATTCGAGGTTCATCATGTGGCGCATCATGGGGAAATCATTGGTGATGCCCATGGCGCCTAAAATTTGACGTGTATTCCGGGCAATATCCAGTGCTATTTCCACATTATTTCGTTTGGCCATGGAAACCATGGCCGGTGTAGCTTTTCCTTCGTTTCGCAAGGTTCCCAACCGCCAGGTCAGAAGTTGTGCTTTGGTGATTTCGGTGAGCGCTTCGGCCAGTTTTTTTTGTTGAAGCTGAAATGAGGCAATGGGCTTTCCGAACTGTTTGCGCTCCAATGCATACTTCAATGCAGCATCATAACAATCCATGGCAGCCCCGATGGCCCCCCAGGAAATTCCATACCGTGCTGATGTGAGGCAACTCAATGGTCCTTTCAATCCTTTCACTTTGGGAAGCAAGTTTTCTTTGGGAACTTTCACATTGTCAAACACCAATTCACCGGTCACCGATGCCCGCAACGACCATTTGCCATGCGTTTCGGGAGCAGTAAATCCATCCATCCCTTTTTCTACGATCAAGCCTTTCACAACTCCCGCTTCATCCTTGGCCCAAACAACTGCAATGTCAGCGATGGTTGAGTTGGTGATCCACATTTTAGCTCCGTTCAGGATATAAAAATCATCCTCATTGCGGAAATTAGTAATCATGCTTCCCGGGTCAGAACCGTGATTGGGTTCTGTGAGTCCAAAACAGCCGATCATTTCGCCGGTAGCCAGTTTGGGAAGATACTTTTTCTTTTGGGCGTCAGTACCGTATTCAAAAATGGGATACATCACCAGGCTGGTCTGAACCGAAGCCATCGACCGGATCCCCGAATCTCCCCTTTCCAGTTCCTGCATAATTAATCCGTAGGAAATATAATCCAATCCAGCACCGCCGTATTCAACAGGAATAAATGGACCAAAAGCGCCCAGTTCACCGAGTTCTTTCACCAGATGTCCTGGGAATTCCGCCTTTTCAAACCAGGTTTCAATTTCCGGTTTAACTTTCCGGTTTACCCAATCCCTGATGGCATTTCTGATGATTTTGTGTTCCTCCGAAATTAATTCGTCCATCAAAAAATGATCGGGCGAATTATAGGGTGCTGTTGTTGGCATATCTTCAAATTATTATCCCGGCAAAATTATATAAACGAACAGGATCATAGGATCAAAATCGAAATCATTTCAATAATTTATCCCTGTATGAGCATCCGGAAATCAATAATTTTCTTAAATTTAGCTCTGATTTTTATTCATTTCAATAATTTTAATATAAGGAGAATCAATGGAATTTCATGAACAGTTAATGATGCTTGCACATATTGTCCTTGCCTCTGTACTGGCAGGGATTATTGGAATTGAGAGGGAGCGCCTGGATAAACCTGCCGGGATTCGGACCCATATGATCGTTGCGGGAGCTACAGCCTTTTTTGTATTTCTGGGAGAGATCATCGTCAAAGAATTTATTGATGCGGGATATACTGAGACTATCCGGACCGACCCAACCAGGATCATACAGGCAATTGTGGTTGGGATCAGCTTTATCGGAGCCGGAACCGTTTTACAAGTCGAAAAAGAACACAAGATCAGGTACCTGACAACAGCCGCGACGATTCTAATGTCAACCGGGATTGGGATTGGGATTGCCCTGAAACAATATTGCCTCACCATTGGTGTGACCATTTTTGTCTTATTTGTGAATTATCTCATCAGGTTATTTGCCAGAAAAATGGAAAAACGAAATCACATGGATTAAACCAAATACCGGATCGATTGTTATGTTGACTGAAAACAAAAGGATAAATGGATTTACATATCATCGAAACCGGAAATCTGAAACTTGATGGGGGTGCCATGTTTGGCGTAGTTCCCAAAACAATTTGGCAAAAGGTATATCCTGCCGATGAAAACAACCTGTGCAACTGGTCGATGCGGTGCCTGCTGGTAGTTGATGGTGACCGGAAAATATTGATCGACAATGGCATCGGTGACAAACAGGATGAAAAATTCCTGAAGCATTACCACCTCAACGGTGAAGCCTCTCTGGAGAACTCTTTAGCAGATTTGGGTTTATCAAAAGACGATATTACCGATATGGTCCTCACCCATTTGCATTTCGATCATTGTGGTGGAAGCATCATCAAAGTGGGTGAAGATGAATACCAGCCGGCTTTCAAAAATGCCCGCTACTGGATCAGTAAACCCCAATGGGAGTGGGCTACACATCCCAACCGCCGTGAAAAAGCCTCATTTCTGAAAGAAAATATATTTCCCATTGAAGAGAGTGGACAATTAAAACTGGTGGAAACTGAAGGAGAACTTTTCCCCAATTTTCATGTAAGGTTTTATGATGGGCATACCGATGGGCAAATGCTCCCATTTATTAATTACAATGGAAAAACCATCGTTTTTGTGTCCGACCTGTTACCTTCCACAGCGCACGTCCCATTACCTTATGTGATGGCCTTTGATACCAAACCATTGGTTACACTTAAAGAGAAAGAAAGTTTTTTCAAAGAAGCAATTGAAAACAACTATGTCCTTTTCCTCGAACACGACCTTTATCACCAGTGCTGCACCATCGAGCAAACCGAGAAAGGACCGGCAGTGAAAGATACATTTGAATTGGCAGCAATTCTATGAGAAGAAAATTCAAATACAAAAAAATAATTTTCAAATAACCTTCAATATTCAAAAAACAAATTCCAAACAAAAATTAAATGATTGGAATTTGGAATTTCGTGATTTGAATTTTATTATTTGGTGCTTTCCTGAGAGGCATATTTCCCCACCAGCATGGCAATAATAACCGCAATATAAATTTGTCCGGAAATACTTATCAGGATGGCAAGTGAGCGGGCAAAAGGCAATAGGGGAGTTACATCACCGTAACCCAGTGTCGTCATGGTAACGAATGTAAAATAAATATAATCCTGCACCACGGGCATCTCCACCTGAAAACTAAATGATCCTGAATCGTATTGCATGGCAATGGCGATCCATAAAGTAAAAAGCAACCCCAGCATCAGATAGCCATTGATGGATTCAAATATCACTCTGGAATCCGCTATTTTACTTTTAGCAATTTGTATGATCAGTTTAATGACAATGATTTGAAAGAAAATGATATTGGTTAATGAAGAAACAAAATTTAATACCGGCATATGAATCCAATATGCTATCCATTCCGTGATAAAGGCAATTACGGCTATTGTGAACATGGTTCTTCGCCATGAATTCAGTACAAAAATGGATACCAGAAATATGATGGAAAATGTCATTGGGTTTAAAATCTTATGCCAATTATTGGGGAAAAAGGGGATGAGAAAAATAAAAAAGAACACAACAATCAATAAGAGCAAATTGCTGATACGGGTGATCCTTCTATTAAGTATTTCAAAAAGGTTCATTAGGATAAATTGGATTTTACAAAATTAAGATAAAAAAATTAGGTAGAATATCATGATACAAAAACAAAGATATTAATGATACGGTTATTCGCAGGAATCAATTTTTTACAACGGGTCTTGCCTGCTAATAAATTTTACATAAATTTACTTGCTGATTATTTTCATTGATTTAAACATAAAAACTGCAAGTTTTGTACAGAATAGAATCTAAGATTGATGTCAACTCTGCCGAGTTTAAGAATAACCGGGAAGAGTTTTTAAAAGTATTGAACGAATACAAAAAAAATCTCGAAAAAGTAAGGGTCAGGGATGAGGAAAACCCGGTGATCCGTCACAAAAAGCGGGGAAAGTTGCTGGCCCGGGAGCGGATCGACCTGCTCATTGACCCCAATACACCCTTCATGGAACTTTCGCCCCTTGCAGCCTTTGATGCTTATGATAACCAGTTTCCTTCAGCGGGGATCATCACCGGTGTTGGCGTTATTCACGGGAAGGAAGCCCTGATCATTGCCAACGATGCCACGGTGAAAGGAGGCACTTATGTAGCCGAAACCATTAAAAAGCATGTCAGGGCCCAACAGGTCGCCATCGAAAATCAGTTGCCCTGTGTTTATATGGTAGATTCAGGTGGAATATTTTTACCTGAGCAGTCAAAGGTTTTTGCCGATCGGTTCAATTTCGGCAGGTTCTTCTATAACCAGGCCCGTTTGTCGGCCATGGGGGTTCCGCAAATTGCCATTGTTATGGGCTCGTGCACAGCCGGAGGCGCATATGTCCCGGCTATGAGCGACGAGACCATCATCGTAAAGAAACAAGGAACTATTTTCATTGGAGGGCCGCCACTGGTGAAGGCAGCCACCGGTGAAGTTGTGACCCCCGAAGAACTTGGTGGAGCCGATGTGCATACGTCTATTTCGGGTGTGGCTGACCACTATGCAGAGAACGACCAACATGCTATCCAGATTTGCCGCAATATTTTTCAGACCCTGGAGGCCAGAGAAAAACAACAACTGGAACTATCTCCGGTTGAAGACCCCTTCTATGATCCTGAAGAATTGTATGGGCTTGCTCCTATCGATTTTAGAAAACCGGTTGATTCAAGGGAGATCATTGCGCGCATGGTGGACGGAAGCCGCTTCCATGAGTTCAAAGCACGATACGCTCCTACATTGATCACCGGATTTGCCAACATTATGGGTTATCCGGTTGGTATCGTTGCCAATAACGGAGTTCTTTTTTCAGAATCATCATCAAAAGGAGCACATTTTGTCGAGTTATGCCAGGTAAGGAAAATACCGTTGCTGTTCCTTCAGAATATTACCGGATTTATTGTTGGCAAACAATATGAGCATGGCGGCATTGCCAAGGATGGGGCAAAGTTTGTACATGCCGTAGCCAATGCGGATGTGCCTAAATTTACCGTTGTTTTTGGAGGATCTTTTGGCGCCGGCAACTATGCAATGGCTGGCAGGGCTTACGATCCAAGGTTGTTGTTCATGTGGCCCAACGCCCGTATTTCGGTGATGGGTGGTGAGCAGGCTTCGGGAGTGCTTATACAGGTGAAGGAAGAGCAACTGGCCAAAGCAGGTAAAACTCTGGATCCGAAAGATCGTGAAAAATTGAGAAAAGAAATACTGCACAAATACGATGTGGAGGGATCGCCATATTTCAGTACCTCCAGGTTGTGGGATGACGGGATCATCGATCCGGTTGATACAAGGAAGATCATTGCCATGGGTATAGCCATGTCGCTCAACAAAAAATTCCCCGACATGAAAAACGGCGTGTTTAGAATGTAAAAACCAACCATATGAAAAAATCAAATTACTTCTTTCCGGTGATGGCCTGTCTGTTTTTTGCAATCACCATCAACGGCCAGCCTTCCAAAACAATGGTTTTCAAGAAGGTTCAGGAACCCAGGGAAAAAGCATTCAGCTTGCTTTTGCCCAACAACTGGGTGATCGAAGGGGGAATTTTCAGGATTGATCCCACTGCTGGCGGTGGCTCGGGCAATGCAATCGATGCCAAGCTTGATATTCAGTTTAAAAAGGATCAGAATGGAACCGTCATGATGCGCTGGTTTCCCGACATGAATTATTTTGATATGAGCAATTCTCCTGCCGGCCAAATGGGTATGTTCCCAACGGGAAGTAATTACAATGGGATGACCGTAATCCCTAAAATGGACGCTTTATCTTTTATTCAATATGTTGTAATCCCTTATGCCCATCCAGGATTGATGAATTTCGAAGTGGTTGACAATAAATCTTCGCCCGAAATTGTGGAAGGAATTAAAAAAGCGGACGCTTTTATTGGTATTCCCTTTGTTTATACGGCTGGTATTGCAACCATTTCATATACCGAAAACGGGATCAAATACAAGGAAAGGATCATCGCAGCCACACAGGATTTTGGCGAACTGGGTGCGGGGCTCTGGAAAAACCGGTTTACCCTTTGTGCCCGTGCCCCCTATGACCAATTTGAAAGTTGGGAACCCGTATTTATTGAGATGATCCGGTCGGTTCAGATCAACATGCAATGGCTGATCGGTGAGATCCGCGGGCAGGTTGAAAGGGGTGCCATCAATGCTGATGTACTCAGGAGATTGCAGGAAATGGATAAGGAAATTCAGGAAGGGCACTCCAAAACTTATGCAGAAATCAACAACGATATGTTCCTGACCCTGACCGAGCAGGAAGAATATGTAAATCCCTATTCCAATGAAGTGGAGGTGGGTTCGAACCAATGGAAAAACCGCTGGGTGAATGAAAGCGGTGAGGTGGTTTATTCCGATTCGGATGATTACAATCCCAACCTCGACCAGATTCTAAATAGATCTGATTTTAAAAAAACACCGATCAGGAAGAGGTATGGGGACTAAATTTGTAAAGTGAAGTTTTGCAAAACTTTTCATTTTTTACAAAAATTGAATATTGAAAATCAACT
Organism: Bacteroidales bacterium; assembly: GCA_016933115.1. Lineage (GTDB taxonomy): Bacteria > Bacteroidota > Bacteroidia > Bacteroidales > JAADJA01 > JAADJA01. The sequence goes on from JAFGBL010000213.1 coordinate 24,167, forward strand.
TAAAATAATGAAACAATACCAAACAATAGAATTTGAACAACAAGACGACCTGGGCATCGTATGGCTCAACCGGCCGCAAATCCACAATGCCTTCAACGAAACCATGATCTCCGAAATGATCGACGCCTTTGAGGCAATCAATGAGATGAAGGAGGTGAGGGTAGCTATTTTAAGAGGACGTGGAAAATCGTTTTGTGCCGGCGCCGACCTCAACTGGATGCGTGGGGTGGCCAATTATTCCTATGAGCAAAATTTCCAGGAAAGCCTGAACCTGTCGAAATGTTTTTATACCATTTACACCTGTAAAAAACCGACTATTGCAGTTGTTCATGGAGCAGCCATTGGCGGGGCAAACGGTTTACTGGCCTCCTGCGATTTTGCCTATGCGGATGAAAACACCACTTTTTCACTCAGCGAGGTGAAAATCGGGATCATTCCGGCCTGCATATCGCCCTATGTCATCAAAAGAGTTGGTGAATATGGTTCCAAGGAATTAATGATCACGGGTAAAAGGATAAAAGGTCGGGAAGCGGAATATCACAGGCTGGTCAACAAATCTTTACCTGATGATGAACTGGAATCCTTTGTTAATAGCGTAATTGATTTGCTGAGAACCAGCGGTCCGGTGGCCATGACACAATGCAAAAACCTGATCTTCAATATAGCAAACAAGGAAACCATTGAAGAAGCACTGGAGTCAACGGCTCGGATGATAGCGGAGATAAGGGCCAGCGAGGAAGGGCAGGAGGGGATGGCGGCATTTTTGGAAAAACGGAAACCGAAGTGGGTGAAATAAACAAGTCGGCAGTCGGCAGTATGACAGGATGCAGTAAGTTTCTTCTCCAAAAAAATCAAATGATAATTGTTAAAAGCGAACATATTGTAAAGATAAAAAATGAAATTATTTAAGAAAATTTTAATAGCAAACAGGGGCGAAATCGCAGTCAGAATCATCCGTTCGGCAAGTGAATTAGGGATCAGGACGGTGGCTATATATGCCACTCCGGATGAAGATTCATTGCATGTGGAAATGGCTGATGAAGCTTACCATTTGGGAGACAGCACCGAACTGAGTGAAACCTATTTGAATATCGATAAAATCATTGAGATTGCAAAAGAATCAGGTGCGGAAGCCATTCACCCGGGTTATGGCTTCCTGGCAGAGAATCCCGCCTTTGTTGCATCATGCGATAAAGCAGGGATAGTATTCATCGGACCAAACACCAAGGCCATCAAGTTGATGGGAAATAAAATAGAATCACGGGCATTTGTTAAAAAAATTGGTATTCCCATGACCGATGGGATTACCGGTGATGTAAAGACACTCCGGAAGAAAGCGGGTGAGATTTCATTGCCCATACTCGTGAAAGCGGCTGCAGGCGGTGGTGGTAAAGGGATGCGTATCGTTCATGACCTGAAAGACCTACCGGAAATTTTGGAAAGCACAAGCCGGGAAGCCAAATCGTATTTTGGTGATGATACCATTTACATCGAAAAATATGTAGAAGAACCCCGCCACATAGAGATACAGGTGATCGGTGATAATTTTGGGAACGCAGTTCATTTGTTCGAAAGGGAATGTTCCATTCAGCGGCGGTACCAAAAGATCATCGAGGAATCTCCTTCGCCCACATTAACTCCCGAGGTCAGAAACAAGATGGGCGATGCTGCAGTTAAGATCGCTAAAAAGATCGGGTACAACAATGCCGGAACAGTTGAATTTTTGGTAGACAAAAACCTGAACTTTTACTTCCTTGAAATGAATACCCGCGTGCAGGTGGAGCACCCTGTTACGGAAATGGTAACAGGTGTGGATATTGTCAGGGAACAAATATTGATAGCTGCCGGAAATCCCCTAAGTTTGAAACAGGAAAAGCTGACCCAGCATGGCCATGCCATCGAATGCAGGATTTACGCAGAAGACCCGTCCAACAATTTCCGCCCTTCACCGGGTGATATGTCATTATACCTCGAACCAGAAGGGGAGAATATCCGTATCGATACAGGTATTGCCGAAGCCACAACCATCCATAGTTTTTATGATCCCATGATTAGCAAAATGATCGTTTGGGGTGAAGACCGGGAGATCGCACGGGAAAAATCCATTTATGCACTCAGGGAGTACACAGTTCATGGAATTAATACCAACATTTCATTCCTGATGCAGGTTTTAAAAAACAAGGCCTATATTGAAAATAACATTTCTACAAAATATTGTGATGAGCATACAACCGACCTGATTAGCCTCGTCGGTAAGGAAAAAGCCGCGATAAATCCTGAACTTCCGGCAATTGCTTATTTGGTTTATGGCTTCCATGAAGATCTGTTATACCCGGATACCGGTGAATACAATGTTTGGAAAGAGATCGGTTATTGGCGTGACCTGATGGACATCAAGATGAATGTGGACGAGCAGAAGTTTGATGCCAGGATTCGAAAAAACGGACATGGAACGATTGAAATGCAGTTGAACGACAATAAATATATGGCAGAACTTCGGGCCATGGAATCGGGCATCCTTGAAATTACTTTAAATGGCCATTCGATGATTTTTTACATTTCTCGTGACAAACTGGGACGCGGTTTTGTAAGCCTAAACGGACATATTTTCACAGTGATCCGACACGACATCCTGTCCAAAGAGGATTTCTTCGGTTTGCTTGACCATGGTGGCAGGGAAGGCACCGAGATTGTCTCACCAATGCCCGGTAAAGTCATCAAAATAAATGTGTCGGAAGGCAGGGAAGTGAAAAAGGGCGATTTGCTTTTGATCGTAGAGGCCATGAAGATGGAAAACAATATTTTATCTCCGAGAGATGGAAAGATAGAAAAAGTGAATGTTAAAGCCGGCGATATGGTGGATGGAAGTAAAGAATTGGTGACACTTGAAATTACAAATGACAATCAATAAACTTCAAATAAATAACAATACCGGAAATCTCATTTTAGTTTTGGTTATTGATATTTGATTATTATTTGGATTTTGGAATTTAGGTTTTGGAGTTTCATTAGTCAATAGTCTCTTCCAAAAACTGCTTCAATATTTCCATTTGATATTTACCTTTGTACTGCCCGTATTGTGCTGCACCATAAACAAAAACCAACCCCAGAATTCCGAGTGGAATACTCCACAGAAAGGGTGCATCCATCCCGAGGCTCATTTGGATAACACCGTAAGAACCTCCAAAAAATGCCGATGTGAGAATCCCAACATAAAAAAACATGAACATGGTCCATATCTTCGGCTTGGGCCCCATCACGCCATAAATAATCGTCTCACCATCCTGCTCCCTCACCCACACGTGAAGTTCGGGGGTCCAGTATTGTTGCCTCTCCTTCGGAAACCGGATGAATGCGTGCTCTTGTACTACCTGTCCTTCAAGTGAAATTCCGCTTTCCTTGAGCTTGCTGGAAATTAAATTTAATACGACATCAGGATGTTTATTGGATATAATCCGGAATTTTGGCCTTAATCGCGTTGTGGGCATATGGAACTGAATATTGATCGAAACAAAAATAGTAGATAAATAGATATATAATAATCTATATTTATAGATATGTAGATAAAAAAACATAGAAAACTGACTCTCTCAAATTTTTTAAGGACAAAATTTCCAAAATGGTGAATTTTACATTTTGGGATTTAACTCTTTTTCATAATTTAGAGCGTTTTTATTCAAACTTTGTTAACCTTATAATTTAGATATGAATTTCGAATTGAGCGATGAACAAAAAATGATCCGTGAAACGGTTCGCGATTTTGCTGAAAGGGAGATCAAACCTGTGGCCAAAGAACTGGACGAAAAAGCTGAATTTTCTTATGATCTCACAAAAAAAATGGGTGAACTTGGATTGTTCGGTATGTACCTCCCCGAAAAGTATGGCGGTCAGGGATTAGACAACCTTTCATATATCATAGCTGTGGAAGAGATTGCCCGTATCGACGGATCACAAGCAGCCACTTTGGCGGCTCACAATTCCCTGGGAATAGGCCCGCTGTATTACTATGGAACCGAGGAACAAAAATTGAAATACCTTCCTCAGCTTTGCACTGGTGAAGCCTTGTGGGGTTTCGGGCTGACAGAGCCCAATGCCGGCTCCGATTCCAGAGGAAGCAAAACAACTGCTGAATTAAATGCCGGAGAATGGATCATTAACGGTTCCAAAATTTTTATCACCAATGGATCATGCGACATTTCCATAGGCTCTACCGTTCAGGCAGTAACTAAGGTTTATGACGATGGCAAAAAGGAATTTACAACCATTATTGTTGAAAAGGGGACTCCGGGGTTCAAGCAGGTTACAATGCATGGAAAAATGATGTGGCGGGCTTCTGATACTGCCGAACTCTATTTCGACGATTGCCGCGTTCCCGAAGGAAACCTGCTCGGTAAAATCGGGGAAGGATCACGCATTATGCTCAGTACCCTCGACAACGGAAGGCTTTCCATTGCCGCAATGGGCCTGGGTTGTGCACAGGGCGCATTCGAACTGGCCATGCAATATGCACATGATCGAAAACAATTCGGCAAACCCATTGTTAAATTCCAGGTAAACGCATTCAAGCTTGCCGATATGGCGACCAAGATCGAGCTTGCCAGGAATTTGCTCTACAAGGCTTGCTGGCTGAAAGACAATGGAAAATCGTTTGCAAAAGAGTCGGCTATGTCGAAGCTTTATTGTTCGGAAATTGCAAGGGAAGTAGCGGACGAGGCAGTACAAATCCATGGTGGATACGGTTTGATGAAGGATTACGATATTGAACGTTTTTACCGCGATCAGCGTTTATTGCAAATCGGCGAGGGAACTTCGGAAATACAACGCCTGGTTATATCACGGCACATAGGATGTTAGGAAAATGAATAAATTAAAAATTGTTGAGTCACCCAGGGATGCCATGCAAGGCTTAACCCGTTTTATCCCGACAGAGGATAAGGCCAGGTATATCAATGCCCTCCTGAAGGTTGGGTTTGATACTATTGACTTCGGCAGTTTTGTTTCACCCAAAGCCATTCCGCAACTCAGTGATACGGCCGAGGTTCTGAAAAAACTGGATCTGAACGGCGTGGATACTAAATTACTGGCTATTGTGGCGAATAAAAGGGGAGGTGAGGATGCCGCCCAATATGATGAAATTAAATATATCGGCTTTCCATTTTCCATTTCCACTACCTTTTTAAGAAGGAATATCAATTCATCCATCGAGAAATCGGTGCAAACGGTAGAAGACTTGATGGATATTTGCACCAGGTCGAATAAAGAGCTGGTGGTTTATATTTCCATGGCTTTTGGCAATCCTTACGGTGATGAGTGGAATTCTGATATCGTTTACGACTGGGTATTCAGATTGCACGATATGGGTGTGCGCATTATTCCCCTTTCGGATACGGTAGGAATATCCACCAAAAAAAGTATTGCCATTTTATTTTCAACCCTGGTACCTGAATTTCCTGACATTGAGTTCGGTTTTCATTTACATACGACCATCCGGCACTGGTACCGTAAAGTGAATGCGGCATTTTTAAACGGATGCCAAAGGTTCGATACTGTTATCAATGGATTGGGGGGCTGTCCAATGGCTGAAAACCGTTTGGTTGGAAATTTAAGGACCAGTAATTTACTCGAATACTTTGAAATCAATTATGTCCCGGTAGAAATTGATGAAAAAGCTTTTGAAAAAGCCTACGAACTGGCTTTGGAAATTTTCCCGTAAATTAGGGGGTCAGCGTTTATGGAATATAAATTACTTTGGAAACCTACCGAACCTTATAAAAAGAATTCCAGGATGTATGGGTTTATGACCCGTATGGCCGAAAAATATCAGCTTGCCGATAATGAATATTATACCATCCATCGCTGGAGTGTAAAACACCCTGAACAATTCTGGGCCGAAATCTGGGATTTTTGCAAAATTAAATATGCCAAAATATATGATGAAGTTGTTGATGATCCTCAGAAAATGCCCGGAGCCGCGTGGTTCAGAGGTGCACGGCTAAATTTTACCGAAAATCTGCTTCGAAGAAAGGATGATCATAAAGCGATTATATTTTGGGGAGAAGATACAATTCGAAGGGAATTGACCTATCATGAGCTATATGATGAGGTAACAAAAACAGCTGCCGGGTTAAGGCAACTGGGAGTTAAAACAGGCGACCGTGTAGCTGCGTTTATGCCCAATATGCCTGAAACAATCATCGGAATGCTGGCTTCGGCTTCCATAGGCGCCATTTGGTCATCCACTTCCCCTGATTTTGGTACTAAAGGAGTTCTCGACCGTTTCTCTCAAATTGAACCCAAAGTCATCATTGCTGCAGATGGATACTTCTACAAGGGTAAAAAGTTCAGTACCCAGGATAAGTTAAAAGAAATACTGGGCGATTTGCAAACCCTTGAGAAAGTAGTAATGGTTAATTATACCGGGCAACTTGATCTGCAAGCAATTCCAAAATCAATCAGTTGGGAAGACCTCTCACAGCCCACTAACCGGGAACTGAAATTCGAACAGCTTCCTTTTGATCATCCGCTTTATATCATGTATTCCTCTGGTACGACCGGTTTACCCAAAAGTATTGTACATTCAGCCGGCGGGACACTGATTCAGCATTTGAAAGAATTGATCCTCCACAGCAATTTGGATGAAAACCAGACAATTTTTTATTACACAACTTGCGGTTGGATGATGTGGAACTGGTTTGTGAGCAGCCTGGCCGTTGGGGCTACCCTGGTTTTGTATGATGGAAATCCTTTTTATCCCGGTCCGGATGCCTTGTTGAAAATGGCTGATGAACTGAATATTAATTTTTTCGGGACCAGTGCCAAATATATTGCATCACTCGAAGCAGCCGGAATAAAACCAAAGGAAATTTCCGGCTTCGATCACCTGAAAGTGATTGCTTCTACTGGATCGCCTCTGTTAAACGAAAGTTTTCAATACGTATACCGCGACTGGAAAGAAGATGTACAACTTTCTTCAATCGCAGGCGGTACCGATATCATTTCCTGCTTTATGCTAAGTAATCCGACGTTGCCGGTTTATGAAGGGGAGATCCAATGCAAAGGACTCGGGATGGATGTGGACTGTTTTGATGACTATGGAAGGTCTATGGTTGGAAAGTTGGGTGAACTGGTCTGTAAAACTGCTTTCCCGTGTATGCCAATTTATTTTTTGAATGATGCTGGGGGTGAAAAATATTTTAATTCGTACTTTAGCGATTATCCCGGTATTTGGAGGCATGGTGATAATATAGTAATTAGTAGTCATGGTGGGATCACGATGTACGGACGATCGGATGCAACCCTTAACCCCCAGGGAGTGAGGATAGGAACAGCTGAAATTTACAGGGTTATTGAAACCATGAATGAGATTGAAGATTCGGTTGTTATTGGTAAAAGGGAAGAGGGTGATGAGGTGGTGGTGTTGTTCGTGAAGTTGAACATTGGTTACAAATTTGACAAGGAATTGGAGAATAAGATCAAATCTGCCATCCGAACCAATTGCAGCCCAAGGCATGTTCCGGCCATTATCAAGGAGGTACCTGATATTCCTCATACCATCAATGGTAAAAAGGTGGAAATAGCCGTGAAAAAAATTATTCATGGAGAGGAAGTGAAGAACCGGGATGCTTTAGCCAACCCCGAAAGTCTCGAATTTTTCTATGATATTCTAAAATAATTCTTGTCATTTTTGTCATTCAAACTTTTAATCATTAGGAAATAACAACAACAAAATATCAAATTATGCAATATCCTAAAAAAGTAGTTATCGGAGACATTACAGTGCGGGACGGTTTCCAGCACGAAGAAAAATTTATCCCCACGGAAGCTAAATTATGGGTAGCCGAACAGCTTATACTGGCAGGTTTTAAACACATTGAGGTGTCGAACTTCGGCAATCCAAAAGGGATGCCCCAGTTCAGGGACGCAGACGAACTTTTTAAAAAAATAAGGAAAAGCAAAAAGTTAGAGGGTAAACTGGATGACGTGATGCTCACAGCCATAACAATCCGTGAAAAAGCAGTGGAAAGAGCCATACAGGCAAGGAAAGACGGTTATGGACCCGACAGGATTTTGTTGATGGTTTCGACCAGTGAATCACATCAAAAAACAAATTCAGGGATCGGCATTGATGAATACTGGAAGATGTGCGAAGAATGGGTAAAAAAAGCCAGGGATGCCGGTTTAAAGGTGAATGGTACCGTCAGTACCATCTGGGGCTGCCCCATTGAAGGCCCGACAGATATGAAAAAGGCTATTGAGTTTACCAAACGATGGTTTGATATTGGGGCAACGGATGTGGAGCATGCTGATCACGACGGATCCGCTTCACCTGACCGTGTTTATGAATATTTTTCAATGTTGCTCGACAGTGTTGATAATCCCCACAAGCAAATCGCCCATTTCCATACTACCCGTGGCTGGGGAATGGCCAATGTACTTGCCGCTTTACAGGCAGGAATGACCAACTATGAATCAACTATGGGTGGACTGGGCGGACAGCCGGCCAATTTTGTAGATGGCGTTCCGGTTCCGGGAACCGGAGAATATTATTATAAGGATCCGCTGGAAGTGGGTCTGGTTTCTACAGAAGACATGGTGGTGATGATGGATGAAATGGGCATCGATACCGGACTGGATGTGGATAAAGTGCTGGAGATCGGTAATATGGTAGAGCGGATCGTTGGCCGGAGATTAAGATCAGGATCAATTAAAAATGGCAGGATACCCAAACATATGAAGGGATAAATAATTCATTTATTAATATTCCCACAGCCCTGACATTAATGTCAGGGCCGTCGATTTTGGCTGAGTTGAATTCATTAAATGCAGCTAAACATATATAATCATCTGTTGACTTAAAGTCACCGGATGATTAAGAAGTACGAATCATTTTTCGTATCTTTACACCTTCATTCAATTAACTATAAACAATCTAATCTTTTTACTACTATGAAAATCACTGACTTTACTCAGCATCCTGAAGTAACTGGTATACTGAAGGATCTTAAAAATGAAAAAATTCACGAACACCAATTTTCGGATGTTTTGGATACGAACAACAATCAATATGTTGAATTAGTGCAGGAAGGCGGAGGCGTGCTGGGTGTGGCCCTGGTAGGCTATACCTATGTGTTAGAGCAAATGGGGCTGCGATTTTTCAGCCTGGCCGGGACTTCTGCCGGGTCCATCAATGCTATGATGCTGGCCGGAATGGGAGATACATCGCAAGCCAAATCTGAAAAAATCATCGATGCACTGGTCAATAAAAACCTGTATGATTTTGTAGATGGAAATAAGGATTCTAAGGATTTTATCGAAGCCCTGGTGGAAAAAGCCCGCCGGATCAAGCTGATCTGGAAAGGATGGCAGGTGATCGATGAAATCTATGATGACCTTGGGTTAAACCCGGGAAATGATTTTTTAAACTGGCTCACAACCATCCTGTCCAATAACAATGTGAGAACAGTTAAGGACCTGCAGAATCAGTTCGGCAAACGGCCGGATAACTTAAAAATCAGGGCCGGTGTAGATAAAACACTGGATGGTCTGGAACCCAGGCTGGCGATCATCACCGCAGATTTAACCACCGAAACCAAAGTGGAATTCCCGAGGATGTCTTCACTTTACTGGAGAAATACCGATTCGGTAAATCCCGCATTGTTTGTCAGGGCTTCGATGTCGATTCCGTATTTTTTCAGCCCGTTAACCTTGAATAATCTGCCTTCGGGTGATCAGGCCAAAACCGACTGGGAAAATCTGGCGGGGTTTATAGGCAATGTTCCGTCCGAAGTAAAATTTGTCGATGGTGGTATCATGTCGAACTTCCCCATTGATGTTTTTCACAAGAAAAACTCCATCCCACGTTTGCCGACTTTCGGTGTGAGGCTCGGAATTGACCGGAACAAGGCCAATACTGTCGACAATCCTTTGAATCTGTTTGGAGCCATGTTTAATTCATTGCGACATCTACATGATTATGATTTTATTTTAAGGAATCCGGACTACAAATTGTTGATCCAGAAAATTGATATCGGCGAACACGACTGGCTCAATTTTGCCATTTCGGACGATGCAAAAAAGGATTTGTTTGTAAGAGGTGCAAGGGCTGCCGCTGAGTTTCTGCGGAAGTTCGATTGGATTCAATATAAGCAAGTAAGGGAACAGACCAAAGTTTATGTCGCCTGATCACACGTGTCGGATGAAAATCCGGATACATAAAGTTGCTCCAGGATATCGAAAAGGGTAATTATTTTTTGATTGCTTTTCCTTCGTATAGAATCAGTCCATCGGTATTTATAATGTTAATGAGGTAAATACCGGGTTTTAATACAGGTTTTATTGTAGCTGAAGAAAATTCTTGAACAGTTGATTTAAACATTAATTTACCTGCCAGATCGAAAAGTCGGATTTGGATTGTTTCGTTCAAGGGATTTGTAATTTCGAAATGTTGACCAAATGGATTTGGTGAGATATTTAAATCAATTTGTGAAATGAATTCCTTTTGATCCGAAGCAATGTCGATATTACCTGCGAAATATATGATCGCTGCCAAAGAAGCTCTGGCCACCTGGAAAACATATTCCGGATCCAGGTTGGAAAGGCTGTCGTTGATCGAATGTGGATAGGGTGATTCGTTGGATTCATAAAATCCTGTAACCACATAGCCATTGAGCATGAATGGAACATAATCCGATCCGTAAGCATAATAAATCTGTGTGTTCAAATCCGAATATTGCTCTGTTAGTGTGGCCAGGGTATCGGTGAAGGCTGCCGATGCAGCATTGTTGCTATTGGGCGCCCACTCATCCCTCTCGCAGGTAATGGTATTGTTTACCTCGCCTGCAACGCCACCCACTTCATCGATATTAAATACCAGCCTGATGTCCATTTGTTGGGGAATAACAATACTGTCGACATAGTGGTAGCTGCCGATCAAACCGAGTTCCTCAATTGTAAAATGGATGAATTTAATACTGTATTTTGTTTCGACGTTTGCCATTAATCTGGCAACTTCCAGAACTATGGCAGTACCGCTTCCGTTATCATTCACTCCCGGGCCATTGTAAGTGTCGTAATGGCCGTCCACGATCAGGTAAGTATCGGGGTAAACCATTCCGGGTTTAGTGACAATGATATTGTAAACGTGATTCGGGCCATAAAAAAATGAATCGACCTCAATACCCGAATAACCGTATAGCTGATGTTGTGCTATAATCCATTCGGCCGTCACATCCAGTGCCGGTGTTCCAACCTGCTTGATCCCCAGACTCTCAAATTTCTGCAGTTTTTGGTATATGGAATCATATTTGAGTTCATTCACTTTATCCATAATACTTGGATCAAATTCCTGGGCAGCTAGATTAATAAAAAGGAAAAGTAAACAAACCTTCGGCAAAAAAGAAATTGAAGCCAGAATGATGTATTTGAAATGCATGATTTAAAATTACAGTTTAATTAGTTCATTGTTGCTTAAAAGGTTTTGTGTCGATTTCAGAAATTTTGTGAAGCTTATACACAGGGTAAGGATAAAAACCTCCGCCCCATTGCGGTGCAAGGTATTTATCGAAATAATTCCAAACCAACAATCCGTCATCTGCCTGAGGTTCCAGCAGGTAAGCTGCCAGGTTTCCCAATTCCTGGCTGGTTTTGATAACAAGTGTTCCTGGCGGAAAAGTCTTTTTAATGTTTTTAAAAGATCCTGCGACTTTCTCGGTATAATGGCCCTGGTTTAACCGGCTGGAAGGTGTCAATGTTTCGATTTCAAATTGTTCAACCTCACAGTTTAAACTGTCCTCCAGCATATCTGTTTGAATTCCGTGCATTTTTAAATTACGGATCAATTCTTTGTCTTTGATGGTGAGTAGATAGGCAAAAGGCAGGGTAACGTTTTTAGTTGGAATATAATCGGCAATATAATCCACCGTTACCGTTCGTTTTCGATCGCTTTTTTTATAGCGCCAATACCCTTTAGCACCCGGTATGGTATCTGCTTCAAATGCCTTGATCGTGATTTTTTCAGGGGTGGTAACCCCTTTATATTCAATGGCAAAAGAATCAATGGTATTTTTATTATCGAATTTATGAATCATCGCTGAGTCTGCATTATCCAGCGCTTGCTTCATTTCATTCTTGTGGGTTTTGGTATAATCCAGTATCGACCAAAGCAAATAATAACACCCATTGACACGGGTTTTAAAATCGGCATACACATAATTTTCGTTCAATAATGCGAAACGGTTTCTCACTCCCGCATAATTCACGATGTACCGTGGTTCGGATGCATAGGAAATCCAACCATTTTCCAGGTTCAGTCGATCAATAAATTCACCGTAAAATACATTTTCAACGTTATAATTATCCCATAAAATCCGATGAACGGCCGGTGAAAATTTATCCCGCATATAATTGATCAGGTTACGGTCACCATTGGGGTTCATCATCCATGTAAAGGTCACAGGTTCTTCATGATACGATCCGTTGGTTGTATGGCAATCGACCGAAAGGGCAGGATCCCATCGGTTGAAGACTTGCGTGACAAGCCCCTGAACTTCCGGTGTTTCCAGTTTCATGGCATCCCGGTTCAGATCGAGGTTTTGACCGTTGTATCTGACACCTACACCATTTACAGGGCCGTTTTGGTTGGTCCTGTTTTCCTTACTGATTTTTTCATTTCCATCGGCATTGAAGATCGGGCAAACCAAAAGCACAATATTATCAAAAACATCTTTTGGATGCTCTTGCAACAGATCCCGCATCAGCATTTGGGTTGCTTCTTTTCCCTCCACTTCCCCTGCATGAATATTTGCCTGGAAATAAACCACGATCCGGTCATCATTTTCGAGATCTTCCGGAGATGCGGGCATCGGATCGGCAAGGATGAATAAAGGAACCTCCCGGCCGGCAACCGTAACAGCCATACTTTCCCAGCGGATTTCAGGATATTCCTGAAGCAACACACTGGTAAATTCTATCACATCGGCATAGGTGGAAGTGGAGGCGTAATCTGTTTTTTCAGCAGTGGTCAGCAGTTGCTCTTGTGCCCGACAATTCAGGTTGAGCAGGAGAATTATCGACAGGCCCAGAATAGTTTTCATATAAACAATTTTGAAATCAGGCCAAATATAGTAACTAAATCTATGAATGGTATTGATAATTTTTATGTATCTGCTGATACAATCTTAATATCCCAGAAAATAATTGAAACCCTTTTATTGCAATTAAACGGCCAATACGAATTAGCAACAATAATCGTTTTACAAGGTTTAATATATACTGCAACATAAATATTGCATGCAATTGACCTAACAATGAAACTTAAAATCAAAAACAGATACTTACGCTACCTTTTCTGGTTGCTAATAATGGGAATGGCGGTTATTTTGTCGGGAGCAGGATTTGTGTTGGCGGTTAAAAACAATTTTTTCGGGCCATTACCAACCTATGATCAACTGCGTAAAATCGAACGAAACAATGCTTCCAGAATTATGTCGGCTGATGGAAAATTACTGGGATTGTACTATTATCAGAACCGAACCGACACTAAAATTGAGGACATTTCGCAAACCCTGATCGACGGGTTGATCGCGACAGAAGATGCCCGTTTTTATCAACACAATGGCTTTGACATCCGGTCGTTTTTACGCGTTTTATTTAAGAGTATTTTATTGTCGGATCGGAGTGCAGGTGGCGGAAGTACCATCAGTCAGCAACTGGCCAAGAACCTTTTCCCACGAAAGGATTACGGATTGATCAGCATGCCGGTGGTGAAGGTCAAGGAGATCATCACAGCCATCCGATTGGAACGGATTTATTCAAAGGACCAAATCCTCGAATTGTACCTGAATACCGTTTCTTTCGGTGAAAATACATACGGTATTGAAACCGCGTCACTGACCTATTTCGATAAAAAACCCAAAGTCCTCACCATCCCCGAATCAGCCATATTGGTAGGATTGCTGAAGGCCAATACCGGTTACAATCCCCGTCTCAACCGTGAAGCAGCCATAGAGCGCAGGAATACTGTGATCGGTCAGATGGCGAAGTACGGTTATTTATCGGATTCAATTGCTGATTCATTAAAACAGTTGCCGGTTGTTTTGGATTACCAGAAGTTGGATCACGTGGAAGGTCCGGCGCCTTATTTTAGGGAGTATTTGCGACAACAGGCGCAGGAGATACTGGATGAGATGAATGAAAATATCGGCACTGACTATAATCTTTATGTCGACGGTTTGATCCTGAAAACTACCATTCGTGCCGATCTTCAGGCTTGTGCAGAAGAAGCTGTGATAGAACATATGGCCAGCCTTCAAAAGGCTTTTAACGAACAATGGAGGAATCGGGAAACATGGAAAAAGAATACCACTTTGGCAAAGCTGCAGATCGAACAAAGTATTCCTTACCAGAAACTAAAACTTCGGGGATTACCGGAAGACCAGATTTTGGATGCCCTTAAAATTCCGCACAAAACTAAAATATTTACCTGGAAAGGAGAAGTCGATACTACCATGTCGTCGCTCGATTCCATACTTTATCACTTCAGTATTCTGCAATGTGGCCTGCTTGCAATGGACGGCCATTACGGGCATATCCTTGCCTGGGTAGGTGGCCCCAATTTCAAATATTTCAAATACGATCACGTGCTTTCGGCCCGGCAGGTCGGGTCCACCATCAAACCTTTCATTTATGCTTCTGCCCTCGACCACGGAATAGAACCCTGTGATTATTATCCTAACGACAGTATTGTGTATGAAGCTTATGACGATTGGATCCCGAAAAATGCCGATCACAAATACGGCGGATATTATTCGGTGCAGGGCGGCCTGGTTAATTCGGTAAATACAATTAGTGTGCAACTGCTGATGGAAACCGGCATTCCCGAAACCAAGCTCAAACTGCAGGATGCCGGCATTAGTACCGATCTGCCCCAAGTACCCTCACTCGCACTTGGAACCGCCGAAATCCCGCTTTATCAAATGGTGCAGGCTTATTCGGTGTTTTTAAACGAAGGAAGGAGTATTGAGCCGGTTTTTCTTGAAAGTATTACCGATGCAAATGGCAAGGTAATCTATGAAGCAACGGCTGCTAAAACTTCTGACCCTGTTTTTTCGAAACAAACCGTAGAAACCATGCTGGCACTATTGAAAGGTGTGGTCAACAGGGGAACGGCAGCAGGATTAAGAAATAACTATAAACTCACCAATGAAATGGGTGGTAAAACAGGGACAACACAAGACCAGACCGACGGATGGTTTATGGGCATCACACCAGAAATGATCGTAGGAATTTGGGTAGGTGGCGATAGTCCGTTGGTAAGGTTCAGGAATCTGAGTACCGGTCAGGGTGCCCGGACAGCCATGCCGGTTTTTGCCCGCTTCATTCAAAAAACGGCATCAGGCAGTTCAACACGTGAATTTATTAACGGTTCATTCGGTCTGCCGGATGATATTTACGATGACCTGGCCTGTGCTGATTTCAAAGAAAGCAGGGGAATATTCGACTTTCTGAAAAAGAGACCCGATTACAGGGAAACACAAAACCAGAATAAACAGGAACAGAAAAAGACTGTAAAGAAGGAAGAAGAGCAATCTAAAGTAGGTAAATTCTTGAGGAAAATATTCGGGAAAAAGGATGATAAAAATAAAAAATAGGCTATCTGCTTTTAATATTATTTTTGGGATAAATTGAGAATATCCTTCGGCCCCAAAACCTTCTTCTCATACCCATTCAGCATCGCATTGATCATCGCCAGCCCGATCTGAGTCGTATTCACCACCGAATTGGGTGAAAGGAATTTAACGGGTTTCTCACGTATAGTGGAACAATCAATGAGCAGAGAATGGTCATGTTCAGGTTAAAAACTGCACGGCAGGAATTGCTTTCACGCCTTCTCCCAGATCTTTAATATTTAAATCATTCGATAGGACATACTTATTTAATACAGGCTTGTCCAGAATATTTTCAATACCCTTTAAATGCTTGGCATCGACTGATCGGACTACTGTACTTTTCTTTATTTCAATTGCAATATAACCGGATGAAGTTTCAATAAGCAAATCAATCTCGCGACCATCAGAAGTGCGCAGGTGATAAACCCGGGATTCAGGGTCGATTCCAAATATTACGCCTATATTTGGAATTCGGTTCCAAATTTTACGCCTGATTTTGGATTTGAGTTCCCGTAAGGGATGATTTTACTTTCCAGGGCTTTCATTCTTCGACAAAATAATGATATCCTTTGGTTTAAGTACTTTATTCTCATACCCCTCCAACATCGAATTGATCATCGCCTGCCCGATTTGTGTAGTATTCACCACCGAATTGGGTGACAAAAATTTGATGAGTTTCACCAGCCACATAAAATAATCGTACATGAACTGGTATGCCTTAGTCCGGGATTTAATGCCTCGCAATGGAATGATGGCACCGGGACGGAACATATAAGCATCCTTGAATCCAAGGTTCAGCAGGTCGTTTTCGGTTTTACCCTTTACCCGGGCCCACATCATCCGCCCTTTTTCGGTTGAATCGGTGCCCTGCCCTGAAACATAGGTGAAGGTTATTTTTGGGTTTAATTGTTTGAGTGTTTTAGCCAGCGACAGGGTATAATCGTAGGTAATCCGTTTGTATTCCTCCTCTTTTAATCCCGCAGCGCTAATGCCCAGGCAGTAAAAACAACCGTCGTAACCTTTGAGTTGGTCTATCACGCCGGAAAAATCGGAAAAATCTTTATGGATCAGTTCTTTCAGTTTGGGATGATCCATTTCAACCGGGTTCCGGCCGATGATAAGCACTTCGCTAATGGCCATATGATCGAGGCATTCGAGCAGTACGCCTCTTCCTACCATGCCTGTAGCGCCGGTAATGATGACTTTTTTATTCATGAGTTAAATATTTTGATTATGAGGATATTTTTGACATTCAGAGTTCCAATATTAAAAAGTTATATTAACATGTGTAATAACATCTGAAATCATTACAAGTTTCCGCGATCTTTTAATTAGTTTTATTGCGGGAAATTTTTAATAAAATCAGGTATGAAAAAAAGAAAACAAGACGAACGACTGTTTATTTGCAAACCCTGCG
Source organism: Bacteroidales bacterium (assembly GCA_016933115.1). GTDB lineage: Bacteria > Bacteroidota > Bacteroidia > Bacteroidales > JAADJA01 > JAADJA01. Next base: position 41,249 of record JAFGBL010000213.1, read on the forward strand.
GTTATGTGATGCGTGAAAGCGAACTGGGTGATGTGTGCCCGGCTTGCGGATTGCCCCGTAAAGTTTTCGAGCAATACAAAGAACGAATGTCGCCGGGTAGAAGCAGGATTTTACAACTCGACATGCATCCCATCGCCGTTCACTTTCCGCAAACACTGCTTGTTTTTTTGTTGCAGGCATTGCTCATCAATATTATCTTCCCGAATTTTTATCCTGAAGTATTGCTCGGAACAGCAATCTTTTGTGCTGTAGTATTTCCTTTTGCTGTTTTTGGCGCTTTTTTGACCGGACTGGTTGATGGCAAGTTGCGTTTCAAATCATTAAAACCGCCCATTTTAAGGAAGAAAATTATCTACAGTGTGATATTGTTTGCGTCATCACTTTTCACCCCCTTTATTGCCTGGGGAGGGATCCTGAATTTGAGTGACAAACTTTGGCTGCTTGTCTGCGGATCGATTGCTTTGTATTGTGCCATCGTATTGGGTCATGTCGGTAAACGGCTCATGAATATCGGCATGGGTGGAGCGGTATTTATTTGGGGATATAAAATATAGCCAGCTATCACCTGCTTACCCTTTTTCCCGAAAAACATTATTGTCTATCATCGCCTGAAATGCATCCTCCATCGATTCTTTCATCGGCCTGAAGTTGATGCCCAGCTCTTTTTTAATCTTGGAATTGTCAGCCCTCCATTCCACATTGATGTTGTTTTTGATAAAGCGTCTGGTCAGTAGTTTATTCACCATCGGTCCGACAAGCATAAGGAGCCATTTGGGCAGGGCTCTTTTTGGTAGCGGGTATTCCTTACCGAATTTGGGTTGCAAAGCCAAAGCCATTTCCAGGAAGTTCGTATTGTGTCCGGATGTAATATACCGGCCATGCGCACCAGGGGTAAATCCGGCTGCGAAATGAGCTTCGGCAACATCCCGCACGTCCACCAATCCGTTTCCCATTTTAGGCACCCCGAATTTCAGCGTTCCGTCACCCAGTTGTTTCAATACATTTAAACTATCTGAGGAGGAAGCTTGCGGATTGAGCGGTGGTCCCATTACAAGGCTTGGATTGATGGTGACCAGATCCCACTGTTGCTGAGCCCTCGCCATTTCCCAGGCTCTTCTTTCTGCAAGGGTTTTTGAATAAGAATAGGGCTGATAGTCGAGTGAAGCGGTTGTATTCCAGACCTCTTCGGTGAATTTGCCACCGGGTAGTCGATGGCATTCGATGGTGTCGGTATAGATGGCCGCGCAACTGCTGGTGATGATCACCCGCTTTACTGATGGTGTTTGATTGGCAGTCTCCAACACATTCTCTGTACCCTTCACGGCCGGATCGATCAGGTCCTTCTGCGGATCTTCCACATCGGTGGTAAAAGGAGAAGCAGTATGATAGACCAGTTCGCAACCTTTCATGGCTTCTGCATAAGATCCTTTATCCAGCAGATCGGATTTGAAATATTTGATGCTTCCCTTCGATTTTGCAGCAATGGCATCGAGGTGTACTACTTTTTCTTTTTTGTTGGGATCACGAACCGCTGCATGAACGGTTATTCCTTCGTCGAGGAGTTTTTTTACCAGCCAGCTTGCTACGTATCCGGTTGCACCGGTGACTAAAACAGGTTTGGTTTTATCGATTTGTGTCATGATGATTGATTTCTATTATGTGAGTACTTACTTATTTTATTATGTAAAAAATTTTTAGACTTCATATTTGGCTTTTAATAGCGCGATCATGGCATCCAGGTCGAAGGTTTGTTTCAGGAAATAATGCATGGCAATGCCATCCACAATGATCAACATAAACAAGGCTTCCTGCTCCGGGTTTGCAAAACCAAGTTTTTTAAAAGCGCTGGCAAGCGCAAGTTCAAGCGGCTCTGTTTTGTGTTCTCCGTATTTTTCGGTTTCCCATTTAATCTTGTACTGCAATTTCCAGAATTCAAGGGCTGCCTTATTGGCTTGCAAGTTTTCCAGCATCGCAAAGGCTTTCCGGAGAACTTCCTTTGGCTCTGTTTCAAAAACTATATCTGAGAAAAGAAGCTTTGCCTGTTCCTCACCCTCTTTTAAAATGGCATCCAGCAAACCTTCTTTGTTTGTGAAATGCCGGAAGATCAATCCTTCACTCACGCCGGCGTGTTTGGCTACCTTACTGGTCGAAGTAGCCTTATATCCCTCTTTTGCAAAAAGCTCCAGGGCCGATTTTAATATTTTTTCCTGTTTTGCTGTCATTATAAAAATTGCTTTTGGCTGTTGGCTTTTGGCCATTAGCTGATCTGACCTGGTTTTTTCATTATTTCAATCTTCTTATCAGCGTTTGCTTTAGCTCCAACGAATAAAGTGAGTAATCGCTTGCAAAAGTAGCGATTTTTTTCTTCCGAATGACTGTTTGGGCCTTCAGATCATATAATTTTCTCCTTATCTACGATTTGAAAGCCAAAATTGCTGTTGAATTTTTAATCTAAATCTGACCTATTATTATTGTGATAAAACATTGAGCAGTTTCTCTTCCTCCATAATGACGATATTGCCAAGGGCTTTGAAAAATAAGGTTAAGGGTAAGCAAACCGTAAGGTCATCGCTATTCTGCAGGCTGTTATCCGATTCATACACATAACTGGAGATTATCCCGATACCGACACCGTCGGCTGAAAAAGCCAGTCCTCCGCTCATTCCTTTATTGGCCATGTTGTCGATGAGGTAAACCAGGTTGCCCTCGTAGCCTGGTAGATTTGTGGTCCCCACAGATAAAATACCCTTTTTCAAAACATCGATGAAGGTATTTTCATCAATCCATCGATATCCAAATAAATAAATATCCTGGCCCCAATCCGGTTCACCGATCAATTGCAAGTTGGTAAATCCTGGGAATTTATATGAATCAGGTAATTTAGAAACAGGTATAAATTTACGGGGCAATGCCAACAGGGCAGCATCCATCGAAGAATTGGCCCACATCATGTGCTTTTTTGTAATGGAATCCATCCGGAATGCCTGGCCATTTTTATCAAAAATGATGACCGAAACGGTGGTTCCTTCCGCAGAAAATAGTTCACTGAGAACATGAAAAGCGGTTGCTACAAAAAATTCATTTTTCTGCTTCACTTTGGATGCCAAAACAACCCCACAACCCATTGAAATGACCTCACCACCTTTATCAACAATTTTAATGGCACAAACAGAGCGTTGGGTAATACGGATCGTTTCGGGGGATATTTGTTGTTGCGCAATTAATCCGGATGGCAGGATAATTACAAATGTTATTAAAATTAATACTTTTTTCATTGTTTTTACTTCTAAAAATTCAGGATCAGATCATGGCATAAAGTTATTTATTTTAATTTTTGTTGTCATATATATTCAATAAAACATAAGTTTTCAATACAAAAACCGATATAATAATTGCATGAAAAGATTGTTATGGTATTTTTGTAACACTATTCAATACTCATAAATTAATTAAACGAAAAATGATGTTTAGAAAAATTAATTTTATAGCACTGCTTATGATGGCCATGGTTGTGTTTTCGTGTCAGAATTCGCAACAATCCGGAATGACAGAATCCATGGACAATGGTAACCATAAAGGAAAGGTGAAAGAAGTAATTCATACCACATCGTATACATACCTTAATCTTGATGAAAACGGTTCGGATGTTTGGATTGCCGTTGACAAGCAGGAATTCCGGGAGGGTGATATTGTGTATTACCTGGAAGGCCTTGAAATGAATGATTTTAAAAGTGAAGAATTGGGTCGTACTTTTGAAACCGTACATTTCATTCAGGATATCAGCGATCAGCCGATCTCTGCTCCACAGCCAACGGTAATGGGGAGCACCGAACCCCTGAAACCAACCCTCAGCAAAATTGATGTTTCGGTTGAAATTCCAGAAGGAGGCACCTCCATCGCCGACCTTTATGCCAACAAGGAAAAATTCAATGGGAAAATGGTTACGGTTCGCGGAAAGGTGACCAAGGTGAATACGGCCATAATGGACCGCAACTGGATCCACATTCAGGATGGCACAGGAGATGAAACCAAATTTGACCTTACCGTTACTTCGGATGATAACCCGGAAGTTGGCGATATAGTTACATACTGGGGTACCATTGGCATTGAGAAAGATTTTGGGATGGGATACTACTATGAACTGATCCTGGAGGGAGCCGAACGTTTAGGAAATTAAACGACGGGTTTAAGTATATTCCGGGTTCTTAAAAGAAAATTTTTAAATCTTTTCCGGCTTAATCCGAATCAACTGAACGTTTGATTGCTTACCTTTGATAAAATCAGACGTTCGAATGGACAGTACCGATGTTCCGATACAGGAGATTTCAGGGCATTTGGCAAGGGTATATGCCGAGACCCAAACCCACCTGGAGGTTTCGCAGATCATCAGGGATTATATTGCTGATCCGTTGGATATTCGTCAAGTTGCGCTGGAAGGGCTGGATCTCTCTTTTGCAGAGAGAATTCTTGATCTGGGCTGCGGCTTCGGATTTTTCACCAAAGGTTTACAGGGGAAGGTTCATCCCGATGCCATGGTTACGGGTATCGATTGTCATTCGATGTATAAAAATCTGTATTTAAAGGCCTGTGAAGAATCAGGATTGAATGGTAAGTTTGATGAGGGGGGAGTTGAAATACTTAAGCATTTTGAACCGGGGTCGTTTGACCTTATTATTTGCAGCTATGCGATGTATTTTTTCCCGGAACATATCAGGCAAATTGCAAGTGTTCTAACGAAAAATGGGAAATTTGTCATCATCACCCATGCGCGGCCACATATGAAGGACTTCACTAAATATATTAGAAAAATTCTGACGGAGAATTATTTTGAGACACCCGAAACCCTCCCTTATGAAAAGCTGATCGGTAATTTTTCCAATGAAAACGGAATTGAGTTGCTGGCACCCTGGTTCAGGAATATCAAGGAAAAGGAGAGTACAAGCACACTCGTTTTCAGGGAAGCGGACTTCGGGGATTTTACCAGGTATTTCAACTTTAAAAAGTCATTTTTTGTACCATGCAAGATTACAGATATTGACCATGCAGCGCTGGTTGTTCTGAATCGAATGAAGAAAGACTTGAAAATCAAAAAGGAATTGAGTATTACCAAGGAGGATTATATTTTTGTATGCGAAGGAGTTAAGTAAAATTATGGGACGGGAAAGAAAATATTGTTCATATTGCAGCAATCCGGTTACCAGTAAATTGGAAGGCGAAAATTTGCGTGATTATTGCGATCAATGCAACACATATTTTTATGATAATCCTTTACCGGTTGCATCAGCAATTGTTGTCTCCGACCGTAAATTATTGCTTGTCAAACGAAAAAATGAACCCCAAAAAGGGGAGTGGTGCCTTCCGTCAGGATTTGCCGAGACGGGTGAATCTATCGAAGAAGCTGCATTGCGGGAATTGGAAGAAGAGGCAGGAATCAAAGGTAAAATCATTGATTTTGTAAGTGTCGACTCTGCTTTCAGCAGTATGTACGGCGATTTGATTTTCGTAACGTTCGAAGCAGAATGGACCGGTGGTATTATCCTTGCTGGTGATGATGCGGAGGAGGTTGGTTTTTTTTCTTTTCAGGAGTTGCCCGCATTGGCTTTCGAATCGAATGTGAATGCGGTTAAAAGATATCTTCAAGACAAGCAGGAATATTGGGCAATTGTCGATTCATTTACGCTAAGTATGGGCGAAGAACAAACCGGGTTTATAAAAGGTGATTATTTATCGGATAAGCTTGTAGGAATGATTGAAAAAAACGCTGAAGTCATTTCACGACGCTGGCTTCAGGACGTAATGAATAACAAATCGACACCTACCTACGCATCTGCCGACCCCGATTCAACTTTTCAAAGAAATCTTTATGTAGTCAGTCATTTTGGAAAATGGTTGAGCGGATACCACAATGACCGTGATGTCCGGAATTTTTACTTTGAAGTGGGTTTGGAAAGAAAAAGAGAAAAATTTTCATTGAGTGAAGTTTTAAGTGCGATCAGCCTTACCCGCAAACACATTTGGGAATTCGCACTTGCGCAAAAGTTGTGGACAAAGACAATAGATATATACATGACCCTGGAATTGGAACGGCGTATGATGTTGTTTTTCGACAGAGCTGCTTACTATGCAGCCAAAGGATATGAAGCGGGAAATAAAGAAAAGTCAGTAACCAAACCCTAAACTAGATTACAGATTTTTCATTTGTGGACAATACCGGAATACTGGCATCATTGGTCAGGATGATCTCTTTATCGGCATCCGCAATGTAATAGTGTTCAACAGTGGGATTGGACATTAATGCGATAAGGTTGGTCCTGGTCCGCTTAGCGTAATCCATGATCTGTTTTGCATAGCCTACCGAAAAGGCACTTTGCGGTTCCTTTACGTTTATAAACGGAATATGATTTTGATCGAAAGCCTGCCGGGCTTTATTAATATTATTCACCAGTTTTTCGCTCCACGCTACTCCGGGTTTTTCAACCGAATAAATGTGGACTTCCGAATCGAACAACTTCGCTATAAATATGGTTGCATTGATTTTATGTACCAATGAATCGTGGGAACTGGAGGGAAAAAGAATGGAATCAAATAGATTTTTTTTGATTTGAAATCCGTTTTGGATGGTTAACGCAGGAATTGGAATATTTTTCAGCAGTTTAAGAATATCGGCACCAAATACCTTTTCCCTGATACCCTTAAATCCGTGGCTTCCGATCACCATCAATCCAAATTCTCCCGAACCGGAAGCTTTTGTTAATTCGGAAATTATATTTCCCTGGTTCAGAATACAGTCAATCGTTACACCTGATTTTGCATGGTATTGAGCTGAAAGCTCCTTGAGTTTTTCCTCGCAATCCAATTTGGATTTACCTGTTGCGACATGAATTAATGAAACTGCCATATTGCTTTTACCGGCAACATGCACTGCAAGTTCAATAGCTTTTTCGGTTGTTTCAGTAAAATCAACCGGAACAAGAATTTTTTGGACGTTCATTTTTCTTCTCTTGTTTGAATAAATTTAAACGTTTACTTGAGCCTCAGCAGGTTGAGGTTGTATTAGATTGCCGATAAAACCATCAACAATATACATATCGATTTCGCCCTTGTTTTTGGCGAGTATTTTACCCCTGTAACTGCAATTAAACCGATCCTTGATGTATTCATAAGTCGTCCCGGAAATATTCACTTTTCCCGGTATTCCGCTTGATTCCATCCGGCTGGCGGTATTTACGGCATCTCCCCAAATATCGTAGGCAAATTTATTTTTACCCACAACTCCTGCTATAACAGGCCCGGTATGTATGCCAATTCGCAATTCCCAGTAATCTTCCCCTCTTGATTCACGTTCCTTTTTCAGCTTTTCCATATATTCTTTTATTTCAAGGCCGGCTTTTACGATATCAACCGGGTTGGTATCATTTGCAGCGGGAATACCGCCGGTACACATGTAAGCATCTCCAATGGTTTTAATCTTCTCAAGGTTATGTTTATCAATAATTCTGTCAAATTCGAGGAAACACTGGTTCAATTCTTCAACCAATTCCTGTGGAGTGAGTTTTTCGGCAATTTTTGTAAATCCTTTAAAATCAGTGAACAGAACAGAAACTTTGTCATAATGTTTTGGGGTGGCGGATCCCTTTTCTTTCAGTTCTTCTGCCGTTTCTAAAGGTAAAATATTTAGAAGCAGTTTTTCTGATAAAGCTTTCTCATCTTCTATTATCTTTTTAGTCTTTCTGACGTATTTGATGCGGTTAAACAATCCAATAGCCAGCAACAATAATAATATCCCCGTAATACTTGCCGCATTCCTGATGGTCTTTTGCCTGCGGAGATCCGATTCCTGCAACGCCTTTTCTTTCGTAAGCAAGACGATTTGTCCTTGTTTTATTTCAATTTCGGATGTCAACGTTAATTCCTCCATTTGATTATCCAATTCAGCATTGTACAAAGTGTCTTTGATCTGAGTCAGCAAAAATTGATATTGGTATGCTTTATTAAAATCTTTTATTTTAGCATAACTCTCAGAAAGTCCTTCATAAGATTCTTTGATCTGATAACCGGCATTGATCTCCTTCGCAATTTCCAATGCTCTGGAATAGGTTGAAATAGCTGTAGTGTAAAGTCCAAATTGATTGTAGGTATTACCCAATCCGATTAATGATTGCGTTAATTCAAGCCTTGAATTGTTTTCTTCAGCAATTTCGATAGCCTGTTTCTGGTAATTGACGGCATTGCTGTAATCTCCCATTTTAGCATATGTTTTACCTAGACCACTCAAAGCGTAAGAAATATTTCCTGTATTGGTTTTTTGATAAACCATAAGTGCCCAATTAAAATAATATAGCGAGGAATCATAATTATTTCTTTCACGGTATATTTCACCCATATTTACAGTAACCGTTCCAATGGCATCATAATCGCCAAGTGCTTCGCTAATGGGTAAAGCTTGCTTATAATATCGCATGGCCATATTATATGTTGCTTTTTTATTGAAGTAGACAGCACCGATATTAACGAGAGCTGTAGCAATTCTTAATGTATCGCCAATTTCTTCACCAATTTTTAGTGACTTGAGATAATATTCTATCGCCTTACTGTCGTCACCCTGGCTAAAATATATTGCACCGATATTGCCAACCATGTTGGCAATTCCCGGCATAAAGTTGACTGATTGGAAAACTTCCAGGGCCAATTGCCAGTTTGCCAAAGCATCAGCATAATTTCCCTGAAAATATTGTCCCATTCCAATGCTCTTATAGGCATATCCTTCTCCAATTTTGAATCCAACTTTTTGGGCCAATTCTTTTGCCTCTTCTCCATGCCGAATCGCATCAGAAGGGGAGGTACGGTAATAATTACTGCTGATCGCAATAAGGGTATTGATCTTGACCGTATCCTGGGTCGTAGTCTCCAAAATCTTGTTCAGACTATCTAAAGTTCCTTGCTGGGAATTAACATGCACTTGAATAATAAACAACAATAGTATGAAAAGCGCCTTTCGCATTTACTCTGCTTAAAAAATAATCTAAAAGTAAAGATTTTCCTTCAAATTAAATATTGGTAAACAGTATCCTAACAATAAAAAGGGAGATTTGTTAATCTCCCCCTTCAATTGTTATGTATACAAGGCATACTTCCTTATAAAGATCAGATTCAATGAAATTATTGTTTAATGACTCTAAGCATTTCATAATTAGCATTTATTTTAACCCGGATAAAATACAAACCGGATTTCATTCCAGATAAATCAATTTCCAGTAAATAATTCGCAACACTGATGTTATTCACCTTACAATCATTTCCATATATATTGTAAATCTTCACGTCCTTACCTGTAATTGTTTCTTCGGTCATTGTGATATAAACAATATTATTTGTCGGGTTTGGATACGCCTTGATTTCACTATAACCAGTCACCTCCAAAAATTGCTCTTCAATCTCTGCTGATTTAGCCAAAGTACATTTGTTCGACTCTGAATTTGCAGTTTGACCCTCCGAAGTTTTATGACCTTTATGGTTATAGCTGGTAACAATCCAATTCAAATTACTTCCATCAAATGGAACTGCAAATGATCCGCCTCCAGAAAGGAATAGTTCAGGTTGCTCACTTCCGTCAAAAAGACCATCTGAATATAGCAGGTTATCTTCCCCAATGGGAATGTAAACAGGATCGTTATTGTTATTGTCATATCCAAAATATGCAATATAATTGAAGCCCGAACCATTATCAGGTAATTCTTCAACACACAGTAATTTCGGAATGATGTGTTTCGTGCCGGGGCCGAACGGATTTACATATAAAGTTCCATTAACTGGATGAAATGAGTAATTTACTGCCGTTGCCTCCGGAATTATCTCATAAATTCCAGAATGGTTGTTATAGTTAGGATCCAGTGTATAACTGGAACTTGTAACAACGGATTGATCATCTCCATTCACAAATCCATCATATTCAAAAGTCAATTGAGGAAGCGGATTTCCCTCATATATGAAATGAGTCCCTGCGATTACATATGCGGATGCCTGATCAACTGTCAGTGTAGCTGAAGCATTTCCTACAAAATTTGGATCAGAAACAGTTACTTCAATCAGGTAGGTACCGGCATTGACAGGTCCTTCGATGTTTCCATTGTAAGTTAAGTTTGCTACTACATCAGCCGGATCAGTTGTGAAATTAACTGTTTTACTATTGCCATCATAAGTTTGTGTTAGGGTGCTTTCATCAAAGAAAATAGTTGCTATTGCCGGTTCAATTATCAATGTATCAGTGGTCGAACCAAAATAGTTCAATTCATCTATGGTAGCTTCTACAATGTACGTTCCTGCATCTACAGGTGGGTTGGGATTTCCATTATAATTCAAATTTAAATTCAATCCCTCAGGTGTTGTCGTGACAGTTGGAATTTTCGGATTCCCGTCATAAGTCAGAACCAAACTTGCCTCATCAAATGTCACAGTAGCAGCAGCAGGTGTAAAGGTTATTGTACCGGGAAGCGTTGTCACATTAAAATTATTGGATACGAGGGTCCCGGGAACGATCCAGTATTCACCCACCTCATTGGATGGAATGATATTTAACGGTATCAAGGTTATTTCACCATTTTCCAAACCGGCAAGAATATTCAAATCTTCTTCTGTAAAGATCATAACGGCATTACTATTGGAATTGGCATTGAAAGTCGTCGTATCTAAAGTAATGGATGAATTCACAAGTGCCGTTGCTTGTCCATTAACCAATGCCGTCGCCACGCCATTTACCAGTGCCGTTGCCTGTCCGTTAACAAGTGCCGTAGCATTCACAAGCGCAGTTGCAACCCCGTTGACCAGTGCCGTTGCCTGACCATTCACCAGTGCCGTTGCATTGATAGAGCCATCAGGATTGACAGTTTCAGGACTTAGGTTTGTGATTTCAACCAGATCATTTGAATTGACAAGGGCAGTGGCTGAAACCAGAAAACTGTAATTAACCAGGGCAGTTGCCTGTGCATTGACCAGTGCTGTTGCAACGCCATTAACCAGAGCAGTTGCATGTGTTTGTTGCAGATTGGATTGAATCGAATTATATGTCGATTCGGAAATTGAGACACTATCTGGTCCTTGGTTGAAAATATATTCAAATTGGATTCCCTCAATGGGCTCATTGTAAACAAAGGTTGTATCCTTTGGTTTTACGGTTAAATCCAGTTTTTCGATATTGAGAAGACCGCTTTCAAACAAGAAATTAAATTCATCGAGTAAACCCAGATCAAGCGGATCGGTTGCTGGAACCCCACTCTGAGGATTCAGAGGATCTGTTGAAGAAGGAACAATCTCCCACAAACCTGTGTTACTCAATGGTCCAGCAACGGTTTCAAAAACAATATTCATTAACCGATCGTATTCTTCAACGCTTAATCCAGCTGAATCAAGCGGAAAAGTACCATCCACATTTACCAATGAATAATTTGCAGTAAACTCAGGTATGACTTCTCCATATTTCTTTGTCGTATCATTGATGCTGATCAAAATCGTCTCTTTATCATAAAAGTAAAGTGGATTTGACAGTCCTCCATCCGTACCATTGGTTTCAGGATTTGGTGGATTGTAAACCTGAATCGCGGGATAAAATTCTGAAAAGGGTGGAATCATTGATGTAAGAGAAGAGTCACTTGTTAAGGTTGTTCCAGATGATAAGGTATCTCCGTTAAAATAAATTACCGAACCATCGGTGAGGTAATTTCCTATTACTGTTAAGAAGATAGTATCTATCCCGGGCATCAAAGTGGTATCGTAAATCAGATCAGAAATAACCGGAGAAGGAGTGGCCAGTGATAACAATGCCGCATCAGCCTGGATGAAACCATATCCTGAGGCATTATCATAACCGGGGGAACCCATATCCAGGGAGGTTGTCTGCAATATTTCTTTTAAGGCTGCAGGAGAAAGATCTGAATTGTAAAATTTGGCAGTTGCTTCTTCCAGCAGTGCAGCAACTCCTGCAGCGTGCGGTGCGGCAGCCGAAGTCCCAAAGAAATTTGGGAACGGATCCCCATCAATATTCTGGCTACCGAAATTTACTGTTGTGTTTATTCCGTTTGGAGCCGTTATTTCAGGTTTGAACCGGTTATTTCCTTCAATTAAAGTTCCCCCTCTTGACGAAAAAGAAGCAATTGTGGGAGGATCTATACCGTATTCAGGAGTATTGCTGTACAGCACAGCTCCTACAGCAATGGCTCCTTCAGCATTTGCCTGTCCGACAATAGTCGAACCCCCGATATCATTATACTCATTGAACTGGACTATTCCCCTGTAAACAATGTATTTTAAGTGGACATTTTCGGGACCAGATGCTTTGACAATTAAAATATTGGTTTCGTCACCGCCAGGTCCTACAACAAATGGTAATACTTCGATAGGATTTCCACCGATATTATTTCTGTTAAATCCAAAAAGAGTTGTACCGTTATCATTGGCAAGATATATATCCAAATCAGTGTCGGTATTGCCAAAATCGGTACCATCATCCCACTGCAACACAATGGTATAGTTTCCTTCGTCCACAAATATATTTTGGAAAACATCCCCGCCTCCAAAACCTGCAAAGTCATGTGCTTCCCCGGAGATACTTCCTGGAGCGGGGGCAGAATTAAAATCGCTTTCATATGATTGCGTACCGTAATTTCCTGCTGCTGAAAAGTAGCTTACTCCTTCTGCCACAACACTGTTTACAGACTGTGCAACAATCCCATCCTCAAAAAATGGTTCGGAAATGTATGTGATATCATCAACAATAACATCACATCCTACATCTTTCAATTCAATAATTCCCTGGGCAAAGTCAAAAGCATTGATAAATCCTGTACGGAATGCCAGATTTGCTTTTGGTGCAATATCATGTATAATCTGAAGCATTGCTCTTCCCTCATCTGAAGCTTGTAATGGATAGTCTTTCAAAACCTGCACATTGGTATCATTGACCGGATTTGGTAAGGGGTTACCGCCATCATCATAACCAATACCCGGTAAATCACCTTTCAAAATATCGTCATTGGCCGGATTTCCAAGCTTCGTATTATAACTATCAGAAAGAACTCCGACTTTTACCCCTGCTCCTCCCAGATTAAAGGCATTTCGTGCTATATTTGATCGCATTGAAATATCCCCCTGGCTGGTCACAATACCACTGTTGCTTTGGGGAGTATATTCGGGCCGGGCATAATTGATAAAATCTGGAAGATCATTTAGGGAAAGGAGATTTATTATAGGGAATTGTCCTGAAATGGATAACTGTCCGGGAATTCCTTTTTCGTTGGTTAATCCATAGGTTGGTGATATGAGGAGGTTAACCAAATCATAATAATAACCATCAATAGCAAAAATCTTTATCAATACGCTATCATTGTTGACAACTTGAAATATATTATCACTTACAGCAACTCCGGTATTCAGGTAAGTGTAATAAAGTGAGGTAAGCTCTGGGCCAATCAGGGAATTTTCAAGCTTACCGCCTTGTGGTGGTGGATAGTAGGGAAAAATATTACCATTCTGACAATTCAGAACAGATTGAAAATCTTCCTCTGTAAAGGAAACAATAAGTAGTTTATTACCTGCTTTTACCAAAGTTTGTTGATTTTGTAATCCACCGGTTAGCGTAAAAGTTATTGTAAATTCACCGGGAATTCCATTACCAAATCCGGCAGTACTGGTTATCCGAAATCCCTGGAAGGGATCTCCACCAAGGTCAGGTCCCATATCGATATTCCCATAGTTGAGAGAGCCAGAAATAACATTTACAGAAATATCAGAATATGTTCCTGGTAATGCTTCAACAGAATATCTAGCCATGGCTTTGCAGCTTCCTGAACAACCATTGTGTTTCACATCCAACATAATTGTATAATTGTCATTACCAAGATCAGTTACCATTGCAATGGCTGTTGTGTACCCTTGTCCATGATCTTTTTCAATGACACAATCGTTCTGACTGTAAGTATTTGAAAAAGTGAGGATAAAAACGATTATCGTCAAGGTAATGACGATCCAGTACTTCAGATTTCTTCTGTTAATTGGAATGTTTAATTTTTTCATAGTGATATTGGTTAATGTGGATTTAATTTTTTGTTTCCTTTTAGAGAATTTAAATCAATTAGGTGCCAAAATAATTTTCGGTTAATGTATTGTGAGGATAATAAAGTAATGCTTATTTAGAATAATTCTAAACAAAAGTAGCATAGAAAAAAACAGATTCATTTTAATTAACAAATTGTTAACAAAATAACCTGGAAGCGGTAAATCCCATTGACCCCTGTTGTAAGGGGAAATTTACGAAAATAAAACTTAGAAAACGAATACTTTGAACTTGAAAAATTTTTCAGTTCAGTTTTTTAAAGATCTCTTTGGGCCATTTGTTTATTTGGACAATATCCTTATTCGGATAGTTAATTATCTGGGTTCGGTAATCGGAAAGCCGCAAAATATATTTTGAACTTAATCCAGGGATCAGGTATAGCGGTTCAATTTCCCGGTAATCATTTTGGATGCTTACCCTGATCCGCCCGTCTTTGAAGCGTGAGCCGAAGACGATCTTTTTGTCTGATGAGAGGCTCTTGTAAATAGTAATCATAGCAGTAGAAGTTTTTTGTTAAAGAACGCTGATTTTGTTATACCAATTCTTTGCCAAAATTCACATCGATTTAATAAATGTAATCGGTTTGGACTTGTCAGGACTTAAATTTTTACCTGTCGGAATAATTAATAACAATTTTCAGAACCAGCTAAGCCTGAAATAAATGGATTTTATATGATAGTAATGCCGGGGATTATGGCTTCTTCACTTGAAATGGGATCAATAGCAGGATGGAATTCAATTGGTACTGTATGACCGCCTGAATCAATTTCGACAATTAAGTCAAATACAGGATTTGGAAATTTATGAGGATGACTTGTTGATGGGAATAAATACCTCTGAGGAAGGTATTTGGTGAATAAGGCATGACATGATAAAGAGATGATACGTCGATATTTGGATTACACGGAGGTGGATGGATTTGAAATGGGTCATGATTTAAGAATTAAACGCTTTATTACAGGGATAAAGGTATATTTATAAAATATCAGAATACTTTCCCTTCTTTTTGGTATTCCCTTTCAATGCCGGCTTTGATCTTTTCAACGGTGATTTCTTTTGACCTGTTTGCCAAAGCTTCAAGGCTACAATATTGAACCACATTGACGATTCCTGCTCCCGTAATTTCAAATTTTTTTGCAATAGAAGATAAGTCCGCATCAGAGGGAAGATGCAGCCCGGCATCAACGGGTAAAATCTTCTTCCAAAGCAATAGTCTTTCCTCTGCTGATGGAAGAGGAAAATAAA
>JAFGBL010000214.1 GCA_016933115.1 Bacteroidales bacterium
AAAGCCAATCAGTTTTTAACTGTCGATGAACCCGAATAAGCATTTTTGTTGTATGAGTAAAAATAAGTCAAACAGAATATTATTAGTTCTGGTGTATATAGTTGCAATTATATTTATTTCTTCCTGTGAAAAAAAAACAAAGGAAGGAATGATTGTATTTACTGAAATCCCGAATAATCAATTCACTTATGATGTTTGGGACCTTTCTAAATATGAAGGAGCTCATATTATAGCCGTTCATCCGGGTGAAAAAGGAGAATTACCACTTAATCTCACTGAGGATTTCCATTCGGCCTGTTCACCACAAATATCTTACGATGGTAAGAATATGCTTTTTGCAGCAAAGAAAAATGCCGAAAATCCATGGCAGATATGGGAAATGAAATTAAGTAACAAAAAAACAAGGCAAATAACATCCTTCCCTGAGAATTGTATCAGCCCTGATTATTTACCCGGAAATCGGTTCGTTTTTAGTCGTTTGCTGACAGATGATAAAGTCGGAACAAATTATACTATATTTTCAGGAAATCTGGATGGCTCCAATATTTCACAAATAACTTTTGATCCCCGGTCTCATGGTGCCTTAAGTGTTATTGACGATGGTAGGATCCTTACATTATCAAAACAGGAATATCCCGAAAAAGGTAAATGCAAGCTATTGGTATTAAGGCCTGATGGAACAAAACTGGAGTTATTTTATAAAAGTGATCCTGACGAAAAAATTGTAAGCCCCGCAATTGAAATGAATGGTAAAATATTTTTTGTTGAAACGGATAATTCAAAAGGAGGACAATTAATTTCTCTTGACTACAATTTGCCTCTACATTCAAGAGAAGTGATTACAGAAGGTTTGCCTGGTGAATTTGCCGGTGTTTCAGGTTTCAATAAAACTGAATTGTTGGTCTGTTATAAAAAACCAAATAACAGAGATTTTTTGCTTGGCGTATACAATCCTGAAGATCAGAAATTTTCAGAATTGTACAGTCATGATGGTTACAGTATTGTAAAGGGAGTTCAGGTGAAAGCATACCAGCGCCCGAAAAATCTTCCCAGTGAAGTGCAAATGCAGGAAAAATCAGGTTTACTTATGTGTCAGGATATTAATTTTACCGGTATTGAATCGTTAAAAGATGCAGGAATTTTAAAAGCTGATAAAATTGAAATCCTCGGTATTGATTCTACTTTAGGGATTATTAATGTTGAGGAGGATGGATCTTTTTATATAAAGGTGGAAGCTGATGTTCCTTTCCGTATTCAAACCGTTTCCAAAGATGGAGATATAATTCACGGACCGGGTGACTGGTATTATATTCGTTCGAATGAACGCAGGGCCTGTGTCGGATGCCATACCGGACCGGAAATTGCGCCTTTTAACCGGCAACCTCTTGCTGTAAGGGAAGCTCCGGTTATAATTAAAGAGAATGATGAATTGAAGATGAATGCAGAATCGAAGGACTATGAACACGAGTAGAATAAAGTTGATTATAGTAGGAGTAGTTATCATTATCTTGGGTTTGCTGATTTATTTTCCCGGAAGGAAACTTGCAAGGGGGCATGTAAACTACATGACTGCTGTAGAAGGGCACCCTTTGCTATGTACCAATTGCCATTTATATATGCTTGCTGAAGGGCCTATAGCAAAAATGGTCAACAAAGATTATTATTCACCATTTAATTTAGCCGTTTCCAACGATGGCAGCCAATTGTATGTTGTAGCACAGGATGCAGGGGAATTACTCATTATTGATGCAATAAACAACAAAGTTCAAAAACACATTCAGGTAGGAAATCATCCCCACAGTATTGTTTTAACGACAGATGGCAAAAAGGTTTTTATCAGTAATCAATGGTCTGATAATATTTCTGTTGTTGATTTGCCATCAGGAATTGTAACCGATACTTTAAAAACCGGTAACGGACCCTCCGGAATTACCCTGAGTAAAGATGAAAAGTATTTATATGTTGTGAATACCTTTGGTTCTGATCTTACTGTGATTGACCTGATTAAAAAACAGGAAGTAAAAAGACTTCCGGCAGGGTTTGATCCAACTGGTATTTCAATTTCTCCGAATGGAGAGAAAGTTTATGTATCGAGTCGGCGTGCACATGTGGTTCCTTATGGTGAACCCATTATTACCGATATAATGGAATTGGATGCAACAAAAAACCAAATCAGCGAAGTGCATGGCATGTTAGATGCTTACCTAATGGAGAATATTTCGTTTACGCCATCAGGCGACCTTGCCCTGATATCGTTAATCCGTCCTAAAAGCCTGGTTCCTATGGTTCAGGTTGAAAGAGGATGGATGATGAATCATGGTTTTGGAGTTATCGAACAAAAAGAAAACGGTCGTATTATCCAGTTACTTATTGATGAGCCAAATTCATACTATTCCGACCCCTATGATATTATTGTAAGTAAAGATGGTAAAAAAGCTTTTATTTCCAGTTCGGCCGTAAATACCATATCAGTTATCGATATTGATGCACTTCGAAAAGTACTTGACGAATACACCGAAAAGGAGCTGGATTTTTATGCAAACGACCTGGCTTTCAGTAAAAACTATATAATAAAGCGCATCCCAACCGGATCTTGCCCTAAAGGGCTGGCGCTTTCTCCCAATGGCTCGCGGTTGTATGTTGCAGAACAATTAGATGATAAAATCGGGGTTATCGACACCAAGACCCTCGAACCCATAGCCCGCCTCGATTTGGGTGGTCCAAAAAGGATTACTGTGGCAAGAAGGGGCAGGCAAGTTTTTTCAAATGCGTCAGGTACTTTCCAGAACCAATATACCTGTTATACATGCCACCCTGATAACCATGAAGACGGATTGGTTTACAACATGGCAGGAAAAGATATGGGAAGAAATGTTACCAACACACAATCGTTGCGGGAAATAAACGGTACAGCGCCCTTTAAATGGAACGGCAAGAACCAAACAGTTTACAAACAGGATGGTATGCGTTTTTCAACTGTACTTACACGTACAGAAGCCTTTAGCTTTCCGGATTTGGATGCGCTTGTATCCTATATTCTTACAGGAATAAAAAATCCTCCTAACCTTTTATATAACCCAACAGGAGAATTAACAGCATCGCAACAAAGAGGTAAGGAAATATTTGAAAGGAAGGTAGATAATTTTGGCAATGAAATTCCGGAAAACGGACGTTGTGTTACCTGTCATCCGGCACCATATTTTTCTAATTTTCAGTTCGAAGATGTGGGAAGCCTCTCAGAATCCGACGATACTATAAAATTTGATACGCCTCACTTAAATAATATTTTTACTTCGGCGCCTTATCTGCACGACGGAAAAGCAAAAACACTGGAAGAAATCTGGACGCTTTACGGTGGACAGGACCAGCACGGTTATGTAAACGACATGACTAAAATGGATCTGAATGACCTTGTAAATTACCTGAAATCGTTAAGGAGTGCTAAGTATGAAAGCAAAAAGGAAAAAGTTTTAAATGCCTCATCAAGATAATTTAATTAACATTCTATATGAAAACAAATTTAATACTTACAATTTTTATAATTACAGTTTTCCTGATCACAGGAACATCTTCATTTGGATTTACCAAATCCGGGAATCAAACTAATGCGAAAGGGGAAGGAAATATTCCTAAATACGGCAACTGGAAAAACTTTACTGTTGCCGATGGATTGCCGGGGAATAAAGCTTATGCAGTACGTGTAGATGGTGATCGTGTATTAGTAGGTACTCATGAGGGATTGGCTGTATACGAAGATGATAAATGGACAACATACACTACCGAAGACGGGATAGCTCATAATGGTATTATTGCTATCGATGTCAGTGAATTAACAGGCGATGTCTGGTTAGGAACTATGGGTGGATTAACACGCTGGTCAGGAGGAGTATTTGAAAGTTTTACACAATTGAACAGTGGTATGCCCAATAACCTGATTTATTCCGTGGTTTGCGATGGCAAGGATGTTTGGATTGCCACTGGTGGAGGAGCAGGAAAATATGATACTTACTCCAAGGAATGGGATATATTTACGGAACAGAATGCCCCCATGCATGAACCCTGGACCTATAGTGTCTGTGCCGGTGATAATAAAGTCTGGATTGCTGCCTGGGGTGGCGGTGTAATCGAATACAATAATAAAACCAAACATTTCAGAGATTATGTTGATCCGGACGGAAACATGGAAATCGACCTTTTCCCGGACGATGGTGTTGTCCACGATATCACTACTGCAGTTTCCTGGTCGAATGGAATTTTGTGGGTAGCTACTTATTTTGGATTGAGCCGGTATGACGGAGTTCACTGGAAAGGATATTTCGACCACGACAGTGGGCTGGCCAGCAATTTTATCAATTTTGTTCGTGCCGTTGGAGATTATGCTTATTTATGTACCGACCAGGGATTGAGCGTTACAGACGGAGAATCGTGGGTTACGTATGTTCGAAATGAAAATAATCATGATGGAAAGGTTATCATTACAACCGGTGAACAAAAATCAGAAAAAAAATTATCACCCTCCATCTCTCATAATTTTGTAATTGGCGTAGATGTAAAAGATGATGTGATCTGGGTGGCTACTTCATATGGATTGAGTCGTGGAGAGCGTATTAATTAGTAACTTCAAAACAAAAGAAAATGAATAACAGGGTATTTATTTTTTCTCTTTTCCTGATTATTGTGTTTTCGGGAATTTTTTCGAATGCACAAGACAAAAAAATAATGTATGGAAATACACCGGATAGTATTTTCCCTTATAACAACTTCCAGAAAGCGTATAAATATCATTTTATAGAACCGAGGATAGAATTTCTGGGCGCCGGCCGTGAAAAGAAAGCACCAACTGATTTAACCGAGGTCCGTATAGGTTTTTTGGGTCCCCTTGAAAATTCACCAATTGTGGATCTCGGAAAACAAATGTTAAACGGTTCAATCCTTGCGATCGAAGAAGCCAATGCCTTAGGTGGATACAAGGGCATTCCATACAAATTAATGATTCACAATGATGTTGGTTTATGGGGTGCAGCAGCCAATGAAGTTATTCAAATGGATGATGAAAAAGTATGGGCATGGCTTGGTTCAATCGACGACATTGTTTCCCACGTGGCACTGCGTGCTACCTTAAAATGCGAAATCATGATGGTATGTACGGGTGATCCGGATCCAACTTTTACAGAAACAAATATTCCATGGACTATTCGGGTTATCAGCGATGACCGTCAGAGTAGCTATGCCTTGGCCAATTACATTTATAGGACAATGAAACATGACAGGATTGCCGTTATCAGGACGGGTGCCAGGTATGGCCGTGTAGGTGTTATGGAATTTCTTGGTGTGGCAAATCGCCTGGGGCATCCTATTTCAATGGAAGAACGCTTTGCAGAAATGGGGGAAACCGACTTTACCATGCAACTTAAGAATATTAAGAATGAAAAACCGGATGCAATACTGATCTGGGGAAATGCCAAAGAAACAGGATTAATTGTGAACCAGATCCGCGAAATGGGAATGAACCAGCCGATTTATACCTCTGACCGTGCTGTTTCTGATGAATTCCTGAAAATTGCAGGCGATAATGCCAATGGCATTGTAACAACTTGCCAATACGATCCTACGGCGGATAATCCGTCTTTAAAGAAATTTCAGGCTGATTATTATAAACGATTTGGAATGGAACCAAATGTATTTGCAGCTCATGCTTTCGATGGTATGAACCTGATCATAAAAGCTATTGAGAAAGCCGGATTGAACCGGGTGCTCATCCGTGATTTGCTGACCGATCGCGAAACATTCCAGCATTATAAAGGTGTTACAGGTGAAATTATTCTGGATGCTTCGTGGAATGATGTGGGCGATATATTTATGGCAAAAGTGGAAAATGGCAAATTTGTATTCTTCCCTGCTGCCCAAATGAAAGAACGCGGGCATTCAACAAGGATGGTGGGATATTAGATCAGGAGCCTGCCATTTTTCATAACAATGATTAAAAATGAGAAGGAATATAATATCAGTGTTTTTAAAAATCAGTTCACTTTTAATACTTCTCTTTTTTTTAAAATCCGCATGTGCGGTTGAATTTCCAAACGATACGATAAAAATAGGCCTCTTAATTTCTGAGGCAAATTACATCGAAGCACGTTCAGGTGCGGAACTTGCCATTTCTGAAATTAACCGGAAGGGAGGATTAAACAATACACCTTTAAAGCTTGTAACACGCTCAATGGAAGGACCGTGGGGAACCGGGGCCAATCAGACGGTTGACCTGGTTTTTAACGAAAAAGTGTGGGCAATTGTTGGCAGCAACGATGGAAGAAACACCCACCTAGCAGAACAGGTTATTGCCAAAACACATGTAGCTTTTATATCGGCATGGTCCGGCGATCCAACACTCTACCAGGCTTTTGTCCCCTGGTTTTTCAGCATTATCCCCAATAATATCCAACAGGCAGTTGCTCTGGTCGAAGAAATTTATTATCATCAGAAGATTAAAAAAGTAATGCTTCTTTCCGATGAGGAATATGACTCGGAAACCGAAGTAAAAAGCTTTCTTAATGAAGTGAAAAAAAATAATCTGCCTGAACCCATTCAGATTAATTACGAAAATATCAATACTGATTTTAATTTTCTATTTGATAATATTAAAAAGAATGATTCTGAGGTAATTGTAATTTTCGGGCAACCCCAAAATTCATTGAAGATTATT
>JAFGBL010000215.1 GCA_016933115.1 Bacteroidales bacterium
ATTTTTATAACCAGATATTTGAAGACCTCAATATTGCTGAAAAGAATCTTGAAGGTATTGATCAACCGGAGTATGGCAGGGTAACCGTGTGGGCAGTGAGATCAATGCTGGCCAGAATGTACCTTTACAGGAAAAACTACCAGAAAGCTTTTGAATATGCCAATATGGTGATTCAAAACGGAGGATTTGAACTGGCTTCTTCTCCTGACTTCCTCTGGAACATTAACAATACTGAATATTCGAAAAATAAAGAAGTAATCTGGTCTGTTATTTATGCTTCAACAGGTGAACCCGACAATTTTGCCATTATCAGGCCATCGAATACTGAAGGCGGCGATCCTACTTACTGGCCGGATAGGCATGGTAATAATCTGCACCTCAATTTTTTATGCTATTATCAGTCATTAAACCCAAATGTATGTGAAAGGTCCCTGGAATACGGCCGTGCATTTGTACGTTTTATGCCTACATTATTTTTACTTGATTTGTATGATGAAACAGTCGATTTACGCTTTAATAGTTATTTCAGGTCTGTATACAGATGCAACAAAGAAAACAAACAGGGTTATGCAATAGGTGATACTGTAATCTATTTTTCAAAGTATGAAGTGCCCCAAAATGTAAGAGATTCTGCCAATTATTTTATCTACGACCGATCTGACATGTTTAATACTACAACAGAATTTTTTACCGGGGACAGGAATTTCTATTTTTCATTAAATAAATTTCTCGATCCTAACCGAAATGATAAGGAAGACGCACATAGCGGTCGTGATGTTTTTGTGTTCCGTTTGTCGGAAATGTATTTTATTGCGGCTGAAGCCAAATTATTTACAACTGGCGCAGCAGATGCTTATGATTATCTGAAAGCTATTGCAGATAACAGGGCTGTTGGAGGAGACGGAGCAGCAATGTTGTCAAAATATGGTGTAACATCAGATGGTACCGGAATTGATCTTGATTTTATTCTTGATGAAAAGGGCCGGGAGTTTTGTGGTGAATATATCCGTTGGTTTGACCTTAAACGTACTGATAAATTAATAGAAAGAGTTAAAGCCCATAATCCTGATGCTGCAAATATAAAGGATTTTCATGTGGTAAGGCCTATTCCTCAATCCCAGATTGATGCTGTTACTAATAAAACCGAATTCACACAAAATCCAGGATATAATTAAAATGTTAAATTTCAAATTTTATAATAATGAAAATAAAAAATATCATTCTCACTTTTTTTATTATAGTAGCTTGTTTCTATAATTGCAAGAAGGATGAAAATGCACAGCCAAATATTGAAGTATCAGCAGGTACTCGAATATATCAACAGGATGAGAATACATTTTATACATTTATTTCTGATACCTTGTTTAAATGTACTCCTGCAGAAAAAGTAAAAATTAATTATTCAATAACAGGCAGCACACTGACATCCAACGGGCTAACAATAAACAATATGTTTTCCGATAATTTATTTCCTATTCAAAATAATGAAATAACATTACTTTCAGGAGATGTTGTTTATTTCAGGTTTGACGGGATTGCTGATGGCGTTGTACTTTTCCAGGGTGATACCACTGCCAGGGGAGAAAGTCATATTTATGCCGATTATCCTTTTGCAAAGGGAGAATCATTTAATATAAGTGCAGATGATGAAATGGGAACGGTTACTTATAAATATTCTTTACCAGGTAACTGGAATGCCGTTATAGTTGCCAGAAATTTTTGGAGAACTGAGGAGTATCCCAAGGAGCAAATTCTGAATATAGGGATTCAAGTGCTGGATTCAAAAATTTATAATTATATATACTAATCAATTGATAATCGGATAAACAGAATAAACCAATTTTAGCAAAATCGGCTATATTATTATCAGTGAAAATGATATGGATATATGGCCGATTTTTACTTCGATTATAATAATGCAATTAATAAGAATAGAAAATGAAAATTGCTATTGTAGTTTCAGGTTTATTATTTTTTTTACAACTCTCAGCCCAAATCAATATTATTGAATCGGGCGGTTGGCATGAAGCAGCATATATAAAATGGACTCACGTTCAAGACGCTACAAGCTACAATGTGTATTATTCAGGCGAAGGAGTAACCAATCAGAAAATTGATGAACCCCTCATCCGTAACTACGGAAGTTGCAATTACAGAGCCGATGTGGCAGGTATCAAAGCAGGTAACTATACCATTACTGTCGTTCCGGTTTTTAATGGTATTGAAAACGTTTCATTAGCAACAACAACTTCAACCATAACCGTTCAACCACACGTTCGCGAAGGTTTTGCTTTTGTTAAACGTTCTGTGTTAGGAACAGCTGCCGAAGCTTTTGTCCCAGGTGCATACAACATGGATGGAACACCAAAAACCGGTGCTAAAATAATTTATGTAACTGCTAAAAATGTAAACACTGTAACATGCGGTGTTATAAATGAAAGAGGCAATGAGGTGGTAGTAACCGGGCTGGCAAACATCATTGTAGCAAGAAACAAAGGTTACGACAAAACTCCGCTTATCATTCGTATGATTGGAACCATTAAAAACAGCGATATCACTGGTCTGGTTGGCGCAAAATATATAGGTTTTA
The DNA here is from genome assembly GCA_016933115.1 of Bacteroidales bacterium. GTDB lineage: Bacteria > Bacteroidota > Bacteroidia > Bacteroidales > JAADJA01 > JAADJA01. The sequence goes on from JAFGBL010000215.1 coordinate 2,591, forward strand.
TCGGCGCCAACACATCCGAACGCTTAATCGAAAACATTACTTTCGAAGGCATTGGCGATGATGCTACAGCTTATGGTTTTGGTTTCTTTACCAAACGCTCCCGTGGTATCGAAATAAAAAACATAGGACTAATGCTTTGGGGAGGAGGTAAAGATGGTGATGCAGTATCGATGGAAGCCGACAACTGCAATATTTGGGTGCACAACTGCGACTTTTTCTACGGTGCCCCAGGATCTGATTCTGACCAGAAAAAAGGCGACGGTTCTATCGACATGAAATACAACACTACCAACATCGCCATTTCGTATAACCACTTTTTCGATTCTGGAAAAACAACATTTGCAGGTGGGGCGACAGAAGAACTAAATAGTGTTTTTTTCACTTATCACCATAACTGGTTCGACCACACCGATTCCCGTAACGCACGTATTTGCTGGGGAGTTGTGCACATGTACAACAACTACATGGATGCCAACCCTACTATGGACTTGCTGAATACCGAGGCGGCATCTGTTTTTATGGAAGCCAACAAATTCAATAAATGTTCTTATCCTATGATGATTAACATGCAGGGGAGCAATTATGAAAAATGGCCCAACGGATCACAAGACGGCGGTATGACAAAAGCCTTTAACAATGCTATCAACATGGCCGAAGTAACCAAACTGCTTTATCAAACCGATAGAGCTACTGATTTTGATGCCTATCTGGTTTCCTCTAGAAATGAAACCATTCCGGCAACGGTAATCAGCCGAAAAGGGGGCAATATTTATAACAATTTCGACACCGATGTTTGCATGTACAGCTACACCCCTCATACTCCGGATGATGTTGCAGCTGATGTTACTGCTAATGCAGGGAGAATGAACGGTGGCGATTTTAAATGGACTTTCAGTGCTGAAGATGATAAATCAACCGATATTAACGCTGCTTTAAAAACTGCGATAACCAATTACACCTCTTCACTTGTATTTGTTCAGGGCGATGGCACAACGCCGACCAACTGCACCACAGATATTCCCACAACTTCTGCTTCGGATGTTTTGATTTATCCAAATCCGGTAAAAAACATCATGAATGTTGAGGGAGATTCTAAAATTGACATTATCGAAATTTACAACATGTCAGGAACTTTAATGAAATGTAGCAACCACACTTCTGTTGACATTTCTGGTTTAGCTCCCGGAAGATATTTCGCTGTGATTATAACTTCAAACAAAAAAATCCGGAAACTGATTACTAAACAATAAAGGCAAACGGGAGATAATCACCTCCCTCCATTTAAAATACAAACTAAAAATGAAAAAGATATATATTACCCTATTATCCGTTTTTGTTACATTCAATATTTGGGCACAGGTTACCATTTACGAATCTGGAGGTTGGCTGGAGTCGGTATATGCCTTATGGGCTCCTGTAAGTAACGCTACAAGCTACAATGTTTATTATTCAGGTGAAGGCATTACCGACCAAAAAATCGACAATACGCTTATTCGTAATTACGGAGGGTATTATCGGGCGGATGTTTTAGGTTTAAAAGAAGGAAGTTACACCCTAAAAATTGTTGCCGTACAAAACGGGGTGGAGAGTACTGAAAACACAGCAACAACGTCAACGCTAAACGTTCAATCCCATATAAGAGAAGGTTTTGCATTTAGCGATGGCAGCATACCCGGTGCTTATAATTCTGATGGAACTTTAAATGATGGTGCAGATGTTCTTTATATCGACAACACTACTGCCAAAACTGTAACATTGGATATTGTTATTGATAATAAAGGAAATACCCAAACTGTAACAGGTATCGGAAATATATTAGCCATAAAAGGCAAAGGTTATGACAGGACACCTCTGAGCGTTCGGTTTATAGGTAAAGTTATAAAAGATAGTATTGATATTATCAAGGACAATAAATACCTCGACCTTCAAGGTAGCAAGAGTCTAATAGATGCTCAGGAAAACGATAAAGGTCCCCTGTTTAATACTACGTTAGAAGGTGTTGGAGACGATGCTACATTGTATGGATACGGAATCAACTTAAAAAGAACGGCCTATATTGAAATCCGAAACCTTGCATTTATGCTTTGGGGTGGGGGTAGCGATGGAGATGCTGTATCAATGGACACAGACAATAAATATATTTGGGTTCACAACAACGATTTCTTTTATGGAGAACCAGGTGGCGATGCCGACCAGGTTAAAGGTGATGGTTCTATAGATATGAAATACAACTCATCAAACATCACCATATCATTCAACCACTTTTGGGATTCGGGTAAAGTTATGGGGTGTGGAGGTGCTACAGGGGAAGACAATCAATTGCTAATTACTTTTCATCACAACTGGTTCGACCACTCCGACTCAAGAATGCCACGTTTAACCTATACAAATGCACATGTATATAACAATTATTATGATGGTGTTGGAACATATGGAATTGGAACATCCCGTTTTTCATCTGCATTTATTGAAAATAATTATTTTAGGGGAACCTACAGGCCCATGTTGATTCCCGGGCAAGGCACAGATGTTTGGGAGGGGGGAACTGATTTTAGCGGAAGCAGTTTTACCAGTCAGGATGGCGGTATGGCTAAGGCATATAATAATTCGATGAATGGTGGTACTGCTCAAAATGATTTAAGCTACTTCAACCAAAACACAACTCCCGTTGCAGGGCAAATAGATGCTTTTGAAGTAACAGACCCTGCGACCTCAGTTCCTAATACCGTGGCGGCTTTATTAGGAGGTTATACCTATAATAATTTCGATACCGATGTTGCTATGTACAATTATTCAGCGGAAACTCCCGACGTTGCAAAAGCTACTGTTTTAAACCTTGCAGGCAGATTAAATGGTGGCGATTTTAAATATACCTTCAATAATTCAATTGAAGATGATAACAAATCGATAATAACTGAATTAAATCAGGCACTGATAAAATATGAAACATATAATGGGGCATATCAGGGAGGTACAAACGGAATTATAAACACAACGGTTACCAATCTAATTTCACTTTATCCAAATCCAGTAGAAGAAATCTTGAATATTTTATCTGATATACCAGTTTGTGAAGTAAAAATTTACTCATACAATGGAAAACTAGTTAGTCATTTATCAGGTAAAATTCAAACTATAAATATGGAGTCTTTAAATACGGGAATATATATTATTAAGGTCTCTACCAG
>JAFGBL010000216.1 GCA_016933115.1 Bacteroidales bacterium
ATCATTGGAAAGGTTCTTGATTGTTTCATAGCTTTCGATTATTTTTTTCTGGATCGGTAATATCGCCTTAATATCCTTGTCAGATTTTGTTCCCAGAATTTTTTCCAGAAATTTTGCCATTTCTATTTTATTTAAATCTTTTAAAAAAATCGTTATTTATGATCAATAACTATACCCCGGCAATTAATGTTGTTTTCAATGCCAATAAGGCAGAATTTTGGCAAAATTACTTTAAAATAATTTATTTTGTATCCTCCATTAATTCATAGGGGGAGAACCGATTTCAAATATGCCTAAAAAAAATTCAAGCTCCGATCAATTTATAACAGCCGGATGATTCCTATTTAGAATGATATTAAATTAAATCGTAACTATTGTTAGTTTATTATTATCTTCTATATTTGCCTGATAACAAACAATTCAGGTCTAAATAATCACAATGTCTTATTGTTCCCTATTTTCAAACAGATCAGCAAAATTACTTGCGGCATGGGTAGTTTTATTTCTGATCATTTTTGTAATTAATTGCCTTCATCCCCAAAAGGTTTTTTCGCAGGAAGGTGATTTGCCCGAAAAAAAATTAACACACCACATGTCACCTTGGGAGGAAGAGCTTAGATATCTTATCGGAAAAGATTTCGTTCCCACATCTCCACCTGCTGGCCCTGTCAGGAATGTTGCCGAATTTGAACAAATGCAGGGTGTGCTGATCCGTTATCCGTTTGGCATTTCCTTTCAGGTTATTGCTGAATTGGCTGGAGATATTAATGTGGTAACAATTGTTGAAAGTATATCGCAACAAACTTATGTACTTGACCTTTATTCTGCCAATGGGGTAAACACAGCAAATTGCAGTTTTTTAATAGCATCTTCCGATTCTTATTGGACAAGGGATTACGGCCCCTGGTATATATTCGACGGTAATGATGAACCGGGTATCGTTGATTTTCCTTACAACCGGCCCAGGCCAAATGATGATGAAATACCGATTGAAATGGCCGACTATTTAGGAATCAATCTATTCGGTATGAACGTGATCCACACCGGTGGAAATTATATGACCGATGGTTATGGGATATCTTCTTCATCCGAACTGGTGTGGGAAGAAAATCCTTCCTTATCTCATAGCCAGATTGATCAGGCGGTTTTGAATTACCTGGGAATTGAGACTTATCACGTCGTTCCCGATCCAAACAACACCTATATCGACCACATTGATTGCTGGGGAAAGTTTCTGGATGTTGACAAGGTGCTCATCCGTGAAGTTCCTTCTACCCATGCCCAGTATGATGAAATTGAAGCTACTGCGGCATATTATGCTTCACAAAACAGTTCCTATGAAACACCTTTCCAGGTATTCAGGGTTTATACACCCAATGACCAACCCTATACCAATTCGTTGATCCTGAATAAAAAAGTATTGGTACCGATTACCGGTTCATCCTGGGACGATGATGCACTTCAGGCTTATGAAGAAGCGATGCCTGGTTATGAAGTTATCGGTTTCACCGGTTCTTGGGAATCGACGGATGCATTGCATTGCCGTACAAAAGGAATTGCAGACGTCGGCATGTTATTTATCCGGCATTTGCCCTTGTTGGGTTATCAGCCGGTCCAGGCCGATTATCAAATCCAGGCTGATATAACGGCTCACAGCGGGCAAGCCATTTATGCCGATTCGGTCTTTATCATTTATAGTACAAACGGTGCTCCCTACGACACAACGCTAATGGCGCATATAGGTGGAAAATCTTATTCGGGAACTATTTCAGGATTGGAAGCCGGAAGCGAAGTTTCCTACTATCTTTATGCCGCCGATCAATCGGGGAGAAATGCCACACATCCTTTTATTGGAGAGCCCGACCCGCATGTGTTTTACGCCGGAGCGCCTTCCTACCAGGATATTGCTATAAATCCTACAAATGTTGAAGTAAATATTCCAACAGAATTCCAGCAACAGGAAGAATTGGTAATCTCAAACCTGGGTCAGCTCAGTTTGGATTTTTCCATCATCAAACAATACATGTCTAAAAGTTCCAAAGCATATTGCGCAGCAAACGGTGGAAATAGCGACGAGTACATTCAGCAGGTTCTAATGGGTTCAATAGTTAATACTACTGGACAATCATATTATGGAGATTATACCCATTTATCAACCGAAGTTAATGCAGGAGAGTCATATAATTTGACAATAGTGAATGGTGAAGTCTGGAATGAGGATGATTTAGGCGTCTGGATTGACTGGAATCAAGATGAAGATTTTGAAGATGCAGATGAAAACGTTGTTTGCGAATCCAATAATGGAGGAGAAGGGACATTTGAAATAGTAATTCCCAATCATGCGCTATCGGGGACAGCTACCATGCGCATCCGAATTAAATACTACGGGGAAGACTGCGGCAGTTCTTGTGGATCAACAACCTATGGCGAAGTGGAAGATTACACCCTGGAAGTGAACAACAACTTTGTTGACTGGCTTGGTGTGAACCCTACATCCGGTTCTATTCCCGGAACGGAAGAAACAAATATTGGATTGACTTTCAATTCAAGCGGCCTGGAAGAAGGAGATTATTTTGCCGAATTGACCATCAACAGCAATGACCCGGACGAACCCCTCATCCTGGTCCCAGTCCATTTGATTGTTTCTGATGCAAGGTTTGTAAATCTTCATGTGTTACTGGAAGGGCCATTTATTGGTTCGGAAATGTCAACTTCATTGAATGCCCTGGGATACCTGCCCCTGAACCAGCCATTTGGCAGCAGTCCATGGGATTATTCGGGAACAGAACATGTGAGTGCCATTCCAAATTCAGATGTAACCGACTGGATTTTGGTTGAATTTCGGGATGCTCCAACTGCGAGCCAGGCCAATTCATCGGCCATTGTATCGATACAAGCGGCATTTTTACTCAAGAACGGGGCAGTTGTTGATCTTGATGGAATTTCAAACTTACCTCTGGTCGTTCCTATTTCTGAACAATTGTTCACTGTAATACATCATCGCAACCATCTCAGTATTTTGTCTGCCGATGCGCTGGTTTTGACCGGGAATATTTATTCCTGTGATTTCACTTCTGATGTTAACCAGGCATTTGGTGAAAATTCACAGGTTGAACTGAAAACCGGAACCTGGGGGATGATCTCAGGTGATATAGATGCCAGCGGGGAAGTCGACCTGGAAGATATTCTGAATATCTGGGCCAATGAATCCGGTGAAAGGGGTTATTTACCTTCCGATTTGAATATGGACGGCCAAGTCAATAACCAGGATAAAAATGATTTTTGGTTTCCTGAAAATGGCAACGGGTCACAATTACCTTAAGAATACAAAAATGAACAACAAAATAAAAACATCATTATGAAAAGATTTACAATTTTATTTTTGAGTTTCCTGTTTGCTGCCGGGATAATGGCAGATGAATGGATCGGCCTGAAGTCGGAACAGCCGGCTCCGGCTAAAGTCATTTTGCAGGAATCGGATATTTCGACATCCGTGATTAAACTGTCTATTGATGGATTTTACCTGCATCCGGTTCAAACTCCCAACGGGGAAGTATTTGTTCCGATGCTGGACGAAACATCGCCCATTTTACAAAGCGGTAGTCCTGATTTACCCAAGGTTACTGCATCGGTCATTATTCCTGATCTGGCCGGGATGGAACTGGAAATCATAAGCAAATCCTTTACCGATTTCAACAACATTGAAATTGCTCCATCCAAAGGCAATTTAACCAGGGACATTGATCCTTCGACAGTACCATATGTTTGGGGAAAGGTTTATCAAATCGATGGATTTTATCCTGCAAATCCTCATGGCTTGCGCGATCCCTATATCATCAGGGATTACAGGGGCCAAACAATCATTTTTTACCCATTCCAATACAATCCGGTAACAAAGGTTTTGCGAGTTTTTGATGAGATGACAGTGCGACTGCATAAAATCAGCGATAATGGATTCAATCCCCTGATCCGTGAAAATTCTTTGGTAAAAGTGGATGAACAGTTCGATAAGATTTATTCAGGGCATTTTTTGAATTATAACAGTTCAAAATATACCCCGGTAGAGGAAGAAGGGAACATGCTCATTATTTCCTATGGATCTTTTATGACGGATATGCAATCGTTTGTCGATTGGAAAAATACAATCGGGATACCCACCGAAATGGTAGATGTTGCAACCATCGGTAACAGTGCAGCCATCAAAACCTATATTGCCAATTATTATACTAGCAATGGATTGACATTCGTACTCCTGGTAGGTGATGCTGCACAGGTGCCGAGCAGCTATTCCAGCGGTGATTCGGATAATAATTACAGTTATATTGTAGGGAGCGACCACTATCCTGATATTTTTATTGGCCGGTTCTCAGCCGAAAGCAATGCCCATGTACAAACACAGGTTCAGAGAACCATTGAATATGAACAAACCCCTTATACGGGTTACGACTGGTATACCAAATGTATCGGAATAGCTTCCAGTGAAGGGCCTGGTGATGATAATGAATACGATTACCAGCATGTCAGGAATATGCAAACCGATTTAATGGGGTATACATATTCATATAACTATGAATTGTTCGACGGATCGCAGGGAGGAAACGATGCAAGCGGCAATCCTACCACAACATTGGTGGCCAATGCAATTAATTCAGGATCCAGTATTGTATTGTACACGGGCCACGGGAGTACGACTGCATGGAGTTCTTCTGGTTTTTCGAGTACCAACGTCAATGCATTGACCAACAATGACAAGTTGCCGTTCATTTGGGCGGTTGCCTGCGTCAATGGAAATTTTGTTGGAACAACCTGTTTTGCAGAAGCCTGGCTCAGGGCCACCAACGGCGGAGAACCTTCGGGAGCCGTGGCTACGTTGATGAGCACCATCAACCAAAGCTGGAACCCTCCCATGGAAGGACAGGACGAAATGGTCGATATCCTGGTTGAAAGTTATGCCAACAACATCAAACGTACATTTGGCGGGCTTTCCATGAACGGATGTATGAAAATGAACGATACCTACGGGAGCGGCGGGAGCGAGATGACCGATACCTGGACTGTTTTTGGCGACCCATCGGTAGTGGTTCGAACCGCAGTTCCCCAAAACATGACGGTAACGCATAGTCCTGTCATATTGCTGGGTTCCGACCAGTTTACAGTAAACTGTAATATTGAGGGAGCATTGGTTTGCCTCACCATCAATAACCAGATCATCGGCAAGGCTTATGTCTCTGGTGGAAGTGCAACTGTCGGGTTCGACCAGATCACCAGCATTGAAACCGTAAAAATTGCAGTTACCTCCTATAACTATATACCTTACATCGCAGAGGTTGAGGTGATTCCGGCCAGTGGGCCATATGTGTCATTCGACAATTACCAGATCAATGACGCTTCGGGAAACAACAACGGAGAGGCTGATTATAATGAGAACATCACATTGGATGTCACCCTGGAAAATACAGGAAGTTCACCGGCATATGATGTTACTGCATTAATCTCAACCGCTGATTCGTATGTATCGATAACCGATAATTACCAAACCTGGGGCACGATACCTGACGGTTCATCAAGTACCCAAACCAATGCTTTTTCAATCTCGATCTCGAACAATATACCCGACCAGCATGCGGTGAATTTTGAACTTGAAATATCGGGAGACGATACGGATGAAATCTGGACATCCAACTTCAACATCACCGTCAATGCGCCCAACCTGGAGGCGGGAAGTATAACGATCAACGACAGCGGAAGCGGCAATGGAAACGGTATCCTCGATCCCGGTGAAACCGCCAATGTTGTCATCGGAGTCTCAAATACCGGGGCAAGCAATTCCCCATCAGCCACAGGAACCCTTAACTGTATCAGCACCTACATAACGATCATCGATGGTTCGGATGACCTCGGCGTGATCAATGCAGGCGAAGCTGCTTCATCCTCATTTACGGTAGAAGTGGATGCCGGTGCTCCAATAGGGACAACGGTTAACCTGAATTTCAATGTCGTTGCAGGCAATTACACCGATTCAAAGGTTTTTGCGGAAACCATCGGCCAGATACCTGTTGTCATCATCGACCTGGATGACACACCCGTTTCAGGGATTGCAATTCAATCTTGCCTGACCAATCTTGGAATTGCAAGCGATTATTATACAACAATCCCTGCTAGTTTGAGTCAATATTCAACAGCCTTTGTTTGCCTTGGTATTTACAGCAACAATTATGTACTAAATTCAACCGAAGGGACAACTTTGGCCAATTTCCTGAGTGCAGGGGGCAATCTCTACATGGAAGGCGGTGATACATGGGCCTATGATACACAAACAGCTGTTCATTCCATGTTCGGACTTACGGGTTCTTCCGACGGATCAGGAGATTTGGGATCTATCCTGGGTCAAACTTCGACTTTCACCAGTGGAATGACATTCGGCTATTCCGGTGAAAACAGCTATATCGACCATATTGATCCGAACGGAACGGCATTTTCCATTTTCCATAACCAAAGCCCGGATTATAGTTGTGCTGTTGCATATGATCAGGGAAGTTATAAAACCATTGGAGCATCATTTGAATTTGGCGGCCTTACCGATGGATCGGCTCCTTCGACCAAAATTGCTCTGATGCAAAAAATAGTAGACTTTTTTGAAATCGGCTTAAATCCTGAACCGGCATTTGTCCTTGATCCTTCCACACTCGATTATGGGAATGTTTTTGTGGGTGAATCCGATATCCAGCAATTTACCATTACAAACGAAGGAAGTGCTGCTTTAAACGGAAACATTACAACTCCACTTGCATTTTCTGTTGCAGAGGCTTCAAAGGGTGATGTGAAATCAGGCGAGGTGAAAAATTCAATTTCTTATAATATTGCTGCTTATTCAAGCCAGGATTTTGACCTTACTTTCACACCAACGGAAGTGAATTGCTATAATGGCAATGTTACTATTATCAGTAACGATCCGGAATATCTTTCGGTGAATTTATCGGTATCGGGATGCGGAATAAATCCTCCTGAAATTAATGCAAATCCGACGGAACTCGCAGTCACAATTCCACCTGATGGCAACTCAAATGTTTTGCTGAGCATAGAAAACAAAGGCGGTTCTCAACTCGATTTCAGCGCTACCATAGCCTACAATGATAAATCGAGGGATGTCATCACCGTTTATCCGCAAAATCAAAACTACTGGACGGGAACCTGCACATCATCTTCAAAAACACAAACCAGTCTTGTAAAAGGCCAGCCGACGACGGAGGCAGGCTGGATGACATTCGATGTAAGTTCAATCCCGGATGGTGCGACTATAAATTCCATTACATTTAATGGTTATGTAAACTACACCAATTGGCCTTATTGGAATATTACACCGGTGACTTCGGATCCTTTAACAGCATCAGCTTCGGTTCTATACGCCGATATTACCTATGAAAATGCAAGTGGCTATTACCTCTTCCAAAGTGAAGTGAACGGATATACCACCGGCTGGAAATCACATATATTGGGAGGAACTTCAAGCACCGACCTGCAAAATGCCCTGACACAGGATAGATTTACCATAGGTATTTTTGACAGGGATGGTTCATCTTCCTACTATATTTGGTTTGATGGCTGGAATGAAACCAACCGGCCTTATCTTGAGATCGATTATACCTACGAACCAGTGGCCTCATGGCTTACCCTTGATGGCGAAACAGTAGTTTCAGGTTCGGTTGATCCATCAGGAAGTCAGGCTATCAGCGTGGGATTTGACGCCACCGGTCTGGCCGAAGGAGTTTATACTGCCGATATCCTTGTTTCAAGCAACGATCCCGATCATCCACTGACAACCATACCTTGCACAATGACCGTATCAAATGGATTTGTTTTGAACCTGGAAATCATGTTGGAAGGCCCGTTCAACGGGACAGACATGAACACCACACTCAACAGTTTTGGCTATATTCCGGATAATCAACCATACTCATTAGAACCCTGGAATTATAACGGTACTGAGAGTGTAACAGGAATGCCTAATTCGGATGTAGTGGATTGGGTGCTTGTCGAACTGAGGGAAACCTCCGGTGATGCATCCTCGGCAACACCTGCAACGATGATTGCCCGTCAGGCCGGATTCCTGCTGAAGGACGGAACAGTCGTTTCGATAGACGGTACAACACCAATGTTTTTTAGTGTTACTGTTAACCATAACCTGTTCACGATTGTTTATCACCGCAATCACCTGGGAGTAATGTCATCCGACCCGGTTCCATATCTTGCCGATAGTTATTCGTGGGATTTTACGATTGATGCAGATAACGCGTATGGTGCCGCACATGCCCAAAATGAAATCTCAGCCGGAATTTTCGGGTTGCGAGCCGGTGATGCCAATGGAGACATGGAGATCGAAAATTGTGATAAGAATGATTTCTGGAACCCGGCAATGGGAAATTCAGGTTACTATCCAGGGGATTTTAATTTGAATGGTGAAGTGGAGGAAAATGATGCTGCCCTTTACTGGGAGATCAATGCCGGAAAGTGTTCCTTTATTGTGAGATAGGCAATTCGATACCTAAATAATAATTGAAGCAGGGGACTACGGTTCCCTGCTTTTGTTTTTGAGGAGTTGAATAAAATAATTTTCGATACCCTCGCTGGGTCTATAGGCCGGGTATTGCAAAATGGCCCCATTTTCATCCAACAGGATAAATTGCGGAAAGGTTTTGATATCAAAATCACTGATGAGTTTGTAATCCAAACCATTGTACAGAAATTTCCAATTGTATTTTTTTGCCTCTTTTAAATCCTCAATAGCTTTTTGTTCGTTGTCCAATGAAACGGTAACAAACCGTATTTTATTCCCATACGTCAGGTTCAGGCTGTCCATGAGTCTAAACTCGGCAAGGCAGGCAATACTTGATGTAGTCATGAAACCAATATAAACCGGCTTACCTTCTAAATCGAAAAGGGAAACAGAATCACCATCGAGGCTGGCAAGTTTAAAGCCGGGAGCCTTCGATCCGGGTTCAAACCGGGTTAAATTATGGATCAAATTTCCGGCCATTTTCTTGTGTTCATCAAATGAACTTTTCTCTTTTAACTGCTGCAGAATTTTAATGACATTATCCTTGTAATACCCTGCATCATAGTAAAACCCCCTGGCATTGAAAAGCAGAGCCAGTTCCCGAATCCTTTCATTGACCAAAAGGGTATCCTTTCCCAGTGTGTCAATAATCGCATGGTAATTGCCACTGTAATTGATGGCGGTTTTCAAATCAATGTTCGAAATCCATTTATTATTTTCTAGATAACCGTTAAAAAACTCCCTGCAAAATTCCATATATTCCGGGTTGTTGTAATAACCCGGCTTGTCCTTCAGGTACTTCTGAAAAACTTGTAATTTCCTGGAAGCCGACATTGTCAATTCGAGCTCTGCGATCCTGTATTCTATATAAACTTTAAAAAAATCATTTTGAACGTTAGCGTAGTTTTTATCGACCTGTGTTTGAAAAGCTGCGATTGCGCTTCGGTTTCTTTTTTTGTAGATCTCGTCGAATTCATCCTTGACAAATTCGTTGTATGACCTGCTAAAATCCCTGATATTAAAATTTAAACCGGATTCCGTTTCTTTTACCAAGTTATACCCCAATTCTTCTTTTTTGTAAAACGGCCTGAATTGTCCCTCCAGGTTCACACTGTCACATGTCAGGACATAATACCCTCCCGGTTCGGTAAATAAGGACAAATAGTAATAATCAAGATCGATTGTGCATAAAATGGTTTCAGTTGACTGAAACTGAAATTTAAAACTTCCATTATCTCTAACAGTGGTCTTAACCAACAAGGAATCCTCCATGGTAACATAATCGGAAATTGTCGACAGCCGAATCGCTGATCCTTCGGCTCCGGGAAGGTTTCCTTCAATTACAGTTTCCTGAGAAATTGCAATCAATATTCCGAAGAAAAAGAAATAAAATGAAAAAACCGTTTTGTTCATATAGAATTGCCGATAACCCGATAACGAATCAAACCAATCTTTATTGAATCGTCCTTTTTATATTCTGGATACTGTGAGATCTACTTCTTTTGGCACAAATGACCGTGCATCGCCGCCATGCCTTACCACATCCCGGACAATTGATGAATTCAGTGAATTGTGTTCAGGCAGGGATAAAAAGAAAATGGTTTCAATATCGGGAAAAAGCTTTTTATTCACCTGTCCGATGCTACGTTCGAATTCAAAATCGGCAGAGGTTCTCAATCCCCTTAAGATATATTTTGAATTGAGTTTTTTACACAAATCCACTGTCAAACCTTCGTATTGAACCACCTTGATTTTCGGATTCGATTTAAATGTATTTTCAATCCATTTCAAACGGGCTTCTACCGGGAAAAAACTTTTTTTCTCAGCATTCAAACCAATGGCAATGACCAGTTCATCGAATAGTGAAACAGCCCGGTTGATGATCGACACGTGTCCGATGGTAATGGGATCGAACGAACCCGGGAAAACAGCAATCCTTGTCATAAATGATGATTTTTAAACAAAAGTAAAAAATATTCCATTGGGCAGGTTTGGAACCTGGAGGTACGAAATTCAAGGTTTTTGCTCAATTCAGTTCATTTAACCCAAAATTATCTTCATAAGTTTTAGCCTCAAAAATTCATAAATTTTTCAATTTTGGCTCTAATTTTCAGTTAAAAGCCCAAAAAGTTTTAAACTTTTTCAAGGGTCGACCCTCGATCAAACTAAGGTTGGATCGGCCTTCGGTGATTAAATCTTAAATTTGATGAATTAATCAGCTTCGTTGATCAATTTATTTTTTACTAAAATTTTTTGATTCGGATTTAATTCAAATCATATACTTTTGCCGTATGGTTTACAACTCAGATACAGCAAATACCATCTCGGAGTATTTATTGCAGATCAAGGCGATCAAGCTGAATGCAAAAGATCCGTTCACATGGGCATCAGGTTTGAAATCGCCCATTTATTGCGACAACAGGAAAACACTGTCATTTCATAAGATACGGACATTCATCCGCCAGCAGTTCGTTCAGATCATCAACGAAGAATTTCCTTCAATCGATGTGGTTGCAGGTGTTGCAACCGGAGCCATTGCCCATGGGGTGCTTGTTGCACAGGAACTCGGGCTTCCCTTTGTTTATGTGCGCCCCTCCGAAAAAAAACACGGCCTTGAAAATAAAATTGAAGGTCAACTTGATTCGGGGCAATCGGTGATTGTGATTGAAGATTTGATTTCAACCGGGAAAAGCAGCCTCAGCGCTGTAGATGCGCTCAGAAGTGCAGGTTGCGAGGTAAAGGGTATGGTGGCTATTTTTAACTACAACCTCGAAAAAGCCAGGGAAAATTTTAAAAAGGCGAAATGCCGGTTATATACCCTGGCCGATTATGACCACTTGATACAGCATGCAGTCGCCAGCAATTACATCAGCGATAAGGACCTGAAATCACTTGAAAAATGGCGGGAAAATCCCGATGAGTGGGGGAATTAAATTTAACAGGATTCAGATTCTTGATTTGTAAATCGAAAAAAACCACCATTAACCATTACCATCCAATATGACAACTTTTAAAAGCAACGAAACGAATATTAAGCAATCGCCTGTAAATATTTTTAATTTTCTTTCCGATTTTAATAATTTCAAGGAGTTATTACCGCCCCAGGTGACCAATTGGAGTTCGGACGGTACAACCTGCTCATTTACCATTCAGGGAATGGCGGATATATCGCTCAAAATTGAAGGAAAAAAAGAATACGAACTGATTGCATATGCGGCTGTCGACGACAAACCGTTTCCACTTTCATTGACAACGCACATTAAGCCTGATGGAAATAACCTGTCGATGGTAACCATAATTCTCGAAGCACAACTCAATACCATGCTTAAAATGATGGCTTCCCGCCCATTACAAAATTTCGTCAATATGCTGGTTGAGCAATTAAAAATAGTGATGGAAAAATAAGTTTAAAGGACATAGACCAGTTCTTTAAAATCACATTCAATATTTTCGTTTTCTCGTGTCACCAGCCTTAACCTTCCGATATCAGTGATCCCTTTGATTTTTGCCGAGATTAATTCACCTTTATAATAATAATCGGCAAATTCCCCGAACCTGAACAAGGCCTTTAAATAGTCGTTATTGACAATTTTAAAATCCGCATTTGACAATTGCCTGTATCGCTCCTCCATGCAATCGCACAAATCCGACAAACAATTTTCAAGGTTGAGTTCTCCCTTTAAATAGTGGAGGACGGAGACCGGGTTTGGCGCATCGCTTAAAAATTTGGTCTGATTAATATTAATTCCGATGCCCAAAACCGAATATTCAATTTTATTTCCGGTAACAATTTGATGAATCAGAATCCCAGCTATTTTATTTTTATCAATATAAATATCATTTGGCCACTTGATGCTCACTTTCAGATCTGGTAAATAATGTTTAATTAAATCATATACAGCAAGCGCCGTCATTTTATTGATCATAAATTGCCGATCAGCCTTGATGAAGTGGGGTTTGATCAAAAACGATACTGTAAGATTTTTACCTGGTTCACTCTCCCAAACCGAATGATCGATACCCCTACCCTGGGTTTGTTTGGTGGCAAAAATTACAATCCCTTCAGAAGTATATTTTTTCTTATGAATTTTGTCCAGCAAGTATTCATTTGTCGATTTAACTTCTGGCACTCGTATGATTTGGAAATTCAACCTGGACATTGGGAATTAAATTGTATAAATATGCAAATTAAAATTAACCGGCCAATTTTCTATAAAATTAATGAGATTTGAGCAACAATTCATTTAAATTAATTGTTATCAGGTAAATCTTGTGCTAAACGCCTGTATTATAATCGGAAAATGATTAATTTTGCTGACTAACACATTGTTTCATTATGGGGAAAAAAAAGAAAAGTGATTCTGAAATTTTATCTGAAACCATAGTCAGGGCTATTCAAGAAAAAAAAGGAAATGACATCATCAGTTTAAATCTCTCCAAAATACCTAATGCTGTTAGCAATTATTTTATTCTTTGTCATGGGGCTTCAAAAGTACAGGTAGAGGCAATCGCAGATTCGGTGGTGGAAGAAGTGAGCAAAACCGGTGGTGGTAAACCCTGGCACAGGGAAGGATTTGAAAATGCGGAATGGATTTTGTTAGACTATGTCGATGTAGTTGTCCATATTTTTCAGGAACACACCCGCTTATTTTACAATCTTGAGGGTTTATGGGCAGATGCGGTAAAAACAGAATTTAACAATTGATGATTCGGACAAGAACTTTGAGAATCGGGATTAAAAGCAGGACATAATGACAGACGAAAAACAAAAACAGAATAAAAACAAGCCTACACAAGGTCCGCCAAAAGGAAAAAACCCAAAGAACAGATTCAATTTTTATTGGGTATACGGTATCGTTGCGCTCATATTTATTGCATTGACTTTTACCAATTGGGGTAGCACAACCAAGGAAGTCGAGTGGGGAAAACTCAAGGAGATGCTGGCAAACCAGGATATTGAAAAAATTGTGGTTGTCAACCAGGAGGAAGCTGAAATTTACATAAAAAAAGAAAAGCTGAACGACTCCAAATACGAAGAGGTTAAAGACCAGGGGATGAACAGTGGAGGCCCGCAATATATTTACACCATTGGATCTTACGATACTTTCAAAGAGGATGTTGAGAATGCCCAGAAAGGAATTGACAATCCCATTTATATCCGTAATGAAAAAAGGCATAACTGGTCCGGGGAAATTATCAGCTGGGTTTTACCACTGGTAATCCTTATCGTTGTCTGGATCGTGATCATGCGAATGATGAGCAGAGGTGGCGGTGGAGGCGCCCAGATTTTTAACATCGGGAAATCCAAAGCCCAACTATATGATAGGGAAACATCAGTAAACGTAAACTTTAATGATGTCGCCGGCCTTGAAGAAGCAAAGGTGGAGGTGATGGAAATTGTAGATTTCCTGAAGAATCCGGGTAAATATACAAACCTGGGCGGAAAAATTCCCAAGGGAGCACTTTTGGTTGGACCTCCGGGGACCGGAAAAACCTTGCTTGCAAAGGCAGTAGCCGGCGAAGCGCAGGTTCCGTTTTTCTCCATTTCAGGTTCCGATTTCGTCGAAATGTTTGTCGGCGTAGGAGCTTCTCGGGTTCGGGACCTTTTTAAACAAGCCAAAGAAAAAGCACCGTGTATCATTTTTATTGATGAGATTGATGCTATAGGAAGGGCCAGGGGTAAAAATCCAATCACAGGAGCAAATGATGAAAGGGAGAATACCTTGAACCAATTACTCACCGAAATGGACGGTTTCCAAAGCAACACGGGCGTCATCATTTTGGCTGCTACCAACCGGGCCGATATCCTCGACCGGGCACTGTTGCGTGCCGGACGTTTCGACCGGCAAATTCATGTTGAACTACCTGATATTGAGGAAAGAAAGGCAATTTTCAATGTACATACAAAACCGCTAAAACTCGATACAAATGTGGATCTTGATTTCCTGGCCAGACAAACTCCCGGATTCTCAGGTGCCGACATTGCCAACGTTTGTAATGAATCTGCCTTGATTGCTGCACGTAAAAACAAACAGCAAATCGACAAGCAGGATTTCCTGGATGCCGTTGACAGGATCATCGGAGGACTTGAAAAGAAAAACAAAATCATTTCAGCAACAGAAAAGAAAGTAATTGCCTACCATGAATCGGGGCATGCTGCTGTGAGCTGGCTGACGGAACATGCTCATCCATTGGTGAAAGTCACTATCGTTCCCCGTGGTAAAGCATTGGGTGCTGCATGGTATCTGCCCGAAGAAAGGCAAATTACAACTTTCGACCAGATGTTCGACGAACTGACTGCTGCTTTGGGAGGAAGGGCTTCCGAAGAAGTTAATTTCGGTAAAATTTCAACCGGCGCATTGAATGACCTTGAAAAAGTTACCAAACAGGCATTCAATATGGTAGCTTATTTCGGATTGAACGATAAAATCGGGAATATATCCTTTTATGATTCAACAGGGCAATCGGAGTATTCATTCCAGAAACCGTTTAGTGAAAAAACTGCCCAGTTGATTGATGCGGAAGTAAGTAAACTGGTTGAAAAAGCATATCAGCGAGCAGTTAAAATTGTTAAGGAAAACAAAGATAAAATCGAAGCCTTGGCTAAACTTCTGTTGGAAAAAGAGGTGATCTTCCGCGAAGACCTGGAACAGATATTCGGGCAAAGGCCTTTTGAAGAGGAGAGAAAACGAATTGAAAAAGAAGCTGAGGAAGAGGTTAGTAAACTCAGGGCCAATAGCAAACATTCACGCACCAATGCCAAATCCTTGCCCCAGGAAAGCAAGGAGAGAAAGGAAAAAAAGGAAACCGGTAAGCTGCCTTCCAAATCACCAAAAATAAAATCGGAAACTCAAAAAGGATAATCAGTTTTAAATTAATATGGAAGAGTCAACCTCAAGGGAAAAAGTACTTAAAAAAATCAGGAACGCCCTTATCAGCAAACATGACAACCCTTACCCCAGTTTGGACAATGACTCTTCCGTTTACCATGAATTGAACGATTCGCTTGATATAACTTTCGCACAGGAATTTACAAAAGTAGCCGGTAAATTTGTTTATTGTGAAACACAAAGCGATCTGGAAAATAATTTGATCACCCTCATTGGCGATAAAAAATGGAAAAACATTTTTTGCCTGGAACCGGGAATAAAAAAAATGCTGGAACAGGCAGGTATTCCATACCAGAGTGAGGAAACGGATTTTCAAAATGCGGAGGTCGGTATCACTTATTGCGAATACCTCATTGCCCGCTTCGGAAGTATCATGATATCTTCAAAGCAGGCTTCGGGCCGAAGGTTAAACGTTTTTCCCGAATATCATATCGTGATCGCATACTCTTCACAAATAGTGAGAGAACTGAAAGATGCACTGGTAAAAATAATGGATGAATATAAGGGAAAGACTCCTTCATTTATTTCAATAATTACAGGCCCAAGCAGGACGGCTGATATTGAAAAAACACTTGTGATGGGTGCGCACGGACCAAAAGATTTATATGTATTTTTGATAGACGAAAATTAATTTTATTGCTATGGAAGATAATTTGAAAAAGGTTTTTTCAGCCGATGAAATGTATAAGATCAATATTATACAGGAATTATTGGGAAAAAATGAAATCAAAAGTATTGTTTTGAACCAGAAAGGTTCCTCATTCCTTGTGGGTGAAATAGAAATTTACGTAAATGAAAAAGATGAAAAAAAAGCCCTGAAACTCATTGAGGCTCATGAAATTTAGAAGTATCCTGAAAATTAATTACAATCGATAGTAAGCGCGATCTTATAAATTGATGGATAGCAATTGGATAAAAATATTTTCAACCAGTGCACAGTACAAAGCCGAGATCATCAGGGGCCTGCTGATAGATAACGATATCGAAGCAATCATAGTTAACAAGCAAGATTCGGCTTACCTTTTCGGAGAACTGGAAATTTTTGTTCACGTCGACAGTGTGCTTAAAGCCAAACACGTCTTAACTTCACATAACGAACTGTGAAAACATTTTTACTAAGAACCATTTCAGGCGCTGTTTATGTAGTAGCTGTTGTTGCATCCATTTTCGGCGGACCTTTCATATTTGGGATTTTGTTCGCAGTATTAATGGTTCTAGGTTTATTTGAATTTCACAAACTAATTTCGACTAAAAATAAATTACCGGGCAAATTTTTACTTATTATTTTAGGATTGGTTTTTTATATCACATTCCTTTCATATATCTGGCAATGGATCACGGTAAATTTCCTTTTAATTGCTATCCCTGTTATATTTCTTTTACCCATAATTGCACTGTATTTAAATTCGGCAAATCCAATAAGGGACATTGGCCTGGTCCTTTTCGGCTTGGTTTATATTGTAACACCAATGGCATTGATCAACCTGTTTTTTTACCGGAACTTTGATTTTAATATACCTGGTTATGAGATGTTGTTGTCATTTTTTTTGATTCTATGGGTGAATGATACATTTGCTTACCTGGCAGGTATTTCTTTTGGCAGAAATAAAATGACCGAAAGGATTTCTCCCAATAAAACCTGGGAAGGATTTTTTGGTGGGTTGGCCGGTAGCCTCATTAGTGGATATGTTCTTTCTCTTTTCTTTTTCGAATTAAATTTGATTCAATGGTTTGGTTTTAGTATTATTGTCGTGATTTTTGGTACTTTTGGCGACCTGTTTGAATCCTTACTGAAAAGGACTTATGGTGTGAAGGATTCCGGTAATTTGATTCCGGGCCATGGAGGCATACTCGACCGTTTGGACAGCCTGTTGATCGCAACACCATTTATTTTTTTATATTTCGTTTTTCTTAATAACTGAAATGAAAATAAAAATTCATAAAGAGGGGATTCCAATCATAGCAACAGTATTTTTATTGCTACTTGCCCTTGTGGTTTTGATCGATATTCTGTTTCCAAAACAGACTATTTTTCACTACCTGCTGTATATTTCAGCAATTTTGTTTTACTTTTTTGTAGTTCGTTTTTTCAGAGATCCCTTACGAGAGGTTGTCCCTAATGACGACATTGTTTTGAGCGGAGCCGATGGAAAGGTTGTCGTTATTGAAGAAGTTGAAGAAAATGAATATTTTCATGATAAACGATTGCAGGTTTCTGTTTTTATGTCGCCAACCAACGTACATGTCAATTGGTTTCCGGTAGGAGGTAAAATAAAGTATTTCAAACATAATCACGGGTTTTATTTTATTGCCTCTCATCCCAAATCATCCCATCAAAATGAACGGACTACAGTTGTTGTAGAAAATAACAGAAATACCGAGATCATGTTCCGTCAGATAGCTGGAACGGTCGCCAGACGAATTATTTGCAATGCCAAAGAGGGAAAAGAAGTAATACAGGGAAATGAACTTGGGATCATTAAATTTGGTTCGCGTTTTGACTTGTTTCTCCCACTGGATGCCAAAATTGAAGTTAAACTTGATCAAAAAGTTACCGGCTGTAATACGGTAATTGCAATGCTTCGATAACTTAATTTCTGTGGGTGTAAAATCGTTGTTATTTCAACGGCTAACTGAATTTTGTTAAATAATTGCACATTGAATTGTCCTTTAACATATTGATAATTCATTAATTTTGTGTAATCATTTAAACCGGACTTTATGAAAGGATTCACATATGGATGAACATTTTTTGGAACTACTAAAGAAAATCCGCCGACAAGCGAAAGACAAAAAACTTGAGGATTTCACTCTATCTGAAATAGAAGAGAAAACGGGTATCTTACAAAATGAGTTATCAAAATATGTGAAAGACGAAAAGGAATTGGTGGAAAAGCTACTTGAACTGGAACGGCAGAAATTCGAAGACATATTTGAAGTACATAATTTCGAAGGTGTAAATGCCATTGATATATTACTCACTGTAAGCAAGGAGGTGGCTAAAAATTTCATCCTCGTCAGTCCAGCCATAACAGTCCATCTTAAACAAAAATTTCCGGCCATTTACCAGAACCACTTTGATAAACGGCTGAAATTTATTTTCGAAAAAATTCAAATCAATATTACCAAAGGCATCAATCAGGGACTATACCGTGAGGATTTAAGTATCGAACTATTGGGCCGCCTTTATCTGAGCCGGTTAATCGATATTCATAATCCGGAATTATTTCCCCCCGAGAAATTCTCATTTGAAACTTTGTTTGCCGTAATGTTCGAAGACCTGGTGCGCAGCATTGCTAAACCGGAAGGGATTACCTATTTCGAGAAAAAAATCAAATCGGTAAAATTCGAAGTCGATAGAACTTAAATCACTTCCTGTAATCAAAATCTTAATAAATATTTAAGGTTTAATTTGTAAAAACTTCAGGAAACGAAAAACATTTATTTTGTTTCCGTGTTTCTTATATTTAATTTTGCACCCAATTTTCCAAATCCGGATCGATTGGGCAATTATAAAGTTGATATGGAAATTGATAC